>DATFKJ010000454.1:0-2327 GCA_035268705.1 Roseovarius sp.
CCGAAGGCAACAAGCTGATTGACGACGCGATCAGCCAAGTGGACGCCAAACTGCACTAAGGTTCAGCGGGCTCACTGGAATTGAAAAAGCCCGGATCATGTGATCCGGGCTTTTTGCTGTTCCGACCACCGGGCCGGGGTGTGTTGCGTGGGGCTCCGGGTCAAGCCCGGGCCCGGTGTTTTAGGCAGACTGCGCAAATGAAAGGGGGCCGTTGCACCGGCCCCTCAATCACTCCTGCCATGTGACTGATGTCGCTATTGGAGTTTCGGAATAACGAGTGTCTGGCCGACGCTCAGATGACTTTCATTCGGAAGCGCATCGGCATTGGCCGCCAAAATCGCGGTGCCATGTTCGGTGCGGCCATAGTATCGGTAGGAAATCGAGGCCAGCGTGTCGCCGGGCGCAACGGTGTGCGTGTAATGCCCGGGGTCGACCGGTTGCGAGAGGGTCGCGAGCAGGGCCGAGGTATCGACGCGCCCGTCGGAGGTAATCAGGCTTTCGGGGACGTCCACCTTGCCCTTGTCGGCGGCGTCGTTCACCAGCGCGCCTATGTAATCCTCGGATTGACCTTGCTTGAGGGCGCTCAGGATCATGGTTTCCAGACGCGTATCACCTGTGACCTTCGGTGCGGGTTGCGGTGCGACCGTGTTCGAAACTTTCGGCGCGGCGTCTGCGGTGGTCGGACCCGCGGTGACATCGAGATCTTTGAGGGCTTCGAAATCGGTGTCTTGTCGCGTGACAGCCGGGTCGTGCTGTACCACTTCGGGGACATGCGCGGCGTGACGCGGGGTCGATGGCTGCATCATGATCAGCGCCACGGTGATGCTAATGAACCCTGCGGAAATCAAGACGATACGGATCATGCGGCAAAGGCCCTTACATTCGAACAGGTGCCGGAGATTTCCTTGGCACCGCGATCGGCATTACACAGCCTGCGCGGTAACCGGTGCCGTTTTCGTTGCGGCGCTTTCTCCTGACACACCTGCTTTACTGCCCGATGTTACAACAAGTTGTAGATGCTGCCTCAAGATATAGGCGAATTTTTGCAAATCCGTCAATATGGAGTGATTCGGAAAATGCCGCTTTCGCCCCTGTTTTTAAAGGCCATGAGAGTTTTCCGAATCGTTTCAAGGGTTTGGCAAAATTGCGATTATCCGTTTTCTCGCAAGATCGCCCCGGCGAGGTAGAGTGAACCGCAGATGAGCACGCGCGCTGCGGGTGTTTCGGCGGTGATCGCCGTGATCGCCTCAAGCGCCGTGTCGGCGGTTTGTGCCGGCAGGCCGACGGTGCGGGCGGCTTGGGCGGTATCCTTGGCGGGAAGGGTATTGGCCTCTCCGGGGATGGAGATGGCGGTCAGGCTGTTGGCTTGTTCGGCCAGCGGCGCGAGGTAGCCCGAGATGTCCTTGGTATTGAGCATCCCGCAGATGAGGTGCGTGGGCCGTTCGGGGAGCGAGGCCAAGAGGCGGCCAAGCGCTTGCCCTGCGGCGGCGTTGTGGCCGCCATCCAGCCACAGTTCGGCCTGCGGGGCGGCGTCGGTCAGCGGGCCGGTCTTGAGGCGTTGCATCCGGGCGAGCCATTGGGCGGAGGTCACGGCGCCGTCGAGCGCGGTATCGCCCATGCCAAGGTAACGCAGGGCGGCAATTGCGGCACCGGCGTTCTGGATCTGGTGGTCCCCCGGCAGGTTGGGCAGGGGCAGGTCGCGCAGACCGTTTTCGTCCTGATAAATCAGGCGGCCCCGTTCCTGTGTGACATGCCAGTGCTGGCCATAAGCGAAAAGCGGAGCGCCGAGGCGGCGGGCGGTTTCTTCGATCACCTCTAGCGCCTCGTCTTCCTGCGGGCCGACGATGCAGGGGACGCCACGCTTGATGATCCCGGCCTTTTCGCTTGCGATCTTGGGCAGCGTGTTGCCCAAGAATTGTTCGTGGTCCATGGACACGGGCGTGATCATGGTCAGGGCGGGATTGGACAAGACGTTGGTGGCGTCGAGCCGCCCGCCAAGACCCACTTCGAGCAGGGTGTAATCCGCGCTTACGCGATTCATGGCGAGGAGTGCGGCGCAGGTGGTGATCTCGAAATAGGTGATGTCGCCACCGTTGTTGGCGGCATAGCATTCATCAAGCACGGCGGTCAGGTCGGGTTCCGAGATCAACTCACCGGCCAGCCGGATACGTTCGTGAAAACGGGCCAGATGCGGCGAGGTATAGGCGTGGACCGATTTGTCCGCCGCCTCAAGCCCGGCGCGGATCATCGCCTGCGTGCTGCCCTTGCCGTTGGTGCCGGCGATATGGATCACCGGCGGCAGGGCGTCTTGCGGGTTGCCCAAGGCC
>DATFKJ010000455.1:0-20353 GCA_035268705.1 Roseovarius sp.
CCTCGCGGATGATCATTTCCACGCCCAATTGGCTTTCCAGCGTCTGCAATTGGCGGCTTACGGCACTTTGACTGAGGTTCAATTCATCCGCCGCCGCCGTGGCGCTGCCCAAACGGTCCAGCGCCTCCAGCGCGCGCAAGGCTGTGGTCGAGGGTAAGAAACGGCGGGCAGGGGTCATATATGCGGTTTCCTCATGTATGCTTGCAGATTTAGCGATATTTCTGAGCGTAAAGTTAACGTATCGTACACAAAACACGCAATTTTCGCATAAGGAGTGTGCCACATGAGTCTTGATACCCCGAAGCTCGCCGCCAAAGACAAGCCTGATCTGGGCTCCTTCGATTGGGCCGATCCATTTTATCTGGAAAATCAATTACTTGAAGAAGAACGGATGATCGCCCAAAGTGCCCGAACCTTCGCGCAAGAAAATCTTCAGCCCCGTGTGATCCGCGCCTATGCCGAGGAACAGACCGACCCCGAGATCTTCCGCGAGATGGGCGAAATGGGCCTTTTGGGCACCACCATACCCGAAGAATATGGCGGATTGTCAGCGGGTTACGTCAGCTACGGCCTTGTGGCGCGCGAAATCGAACGCGTCGATTCCGGCTACCGCTCGATGATGAGTGTCCAATCCTCATTGGTCATGTACCCCATCTACGCCTACGGCAGTGAAGACCAACGCGCCAAGTACTTGCCGGGATTGGCAAAAGGGGAATTGATCGGCTGTTTCGGCCTGACCGAACCCGACGCCGGATCGGACCCCGCCGCGATGAAAACCCGCGCCGAAAAGGTCGACGGTGGCTATCGAATCAACGGCTCCAAGATGTGGATTTCCAACTCCCCAATCGCCGATGTTTTCGTTATCTGGGCCAAGTCCGAGTCGCATGACGGCAAGATCCGCGGCTTTGTTCTGGAGAAAGGGATGAAGGGGCTTGGCGCCCCGAAAATCCAAGGAAAACAAAGCCTTCGTGCCTCCATTACAGGTGAAATCGTGATGGATGGCGTCGAGGTGGGCGAGGACGCGCTTCTACCGAATGTCGAAGGTCTCAAGGGGCCTTTCGGATGCCTTAACCGCGCGCGCTATGGCATCGCATGGGGTGTGATGGGCAGCGCCGAGTTCTGCTGGCACGCCGCCCGCCAGTACGGTTTGGACCGGCAGCAATTCCGCCGTCCGCTGGCCCAGACCCAACTCTTTCAGAAAAAACTTGCGGATATGCAAACCGAGATCACACTTGGCCTTCAGGCTGCGTTACGGGTTGGCCGTCTCATGGACGAGGCGAATGCCGCACCCGAGATGATTTCGCTGATCAAACGCAACAATTGCGGCAAGGCGCTCGACATCGCGCGGCAGGCCCGCGACATGCATGGCGGAAACGGAATTTCCGAGGAATTTCAGGTTATTAGACACATGATGAACCTGGAAACGGTCAACACCTACGAGGGCACCCACGACGTTCACGCCCTGATTTTGGGGCGTGCGCAAACAGGGCTGCAAGCGTTTTTCTAAACATGCCTCTTGTCATGGATGGCAGGGCCGATACCTTGCCGTCCAAATGACGCACCGAGATGTGAAATGAATAACCGCAACGCTGACCTCGCCACGAAGAGACGCCGATGACCGGGCTGGAAACCCTTTGGGCAGAAAGCACAACGGAAAGCGTGTCGGGCCAACGCCTGCAGGGCGACGACACCGCCGATCTGGCTGTCATCGGCGGCGGGTTTACCGGGTGTTCCGCGGCTCTCGAAGCCGCCGGGCAGGGGGCTGATGTCGCCCTGATCGAAGCGCAAACCATCGGATACGGCGGGTCCGGGCGTAATGTCGGTCTGGTCAACGCCGGTTTGTGGCTGCCGCCCGATGACGTCTGCAAAATTCTGGGGCCGGAGGCGGGCGAGCATCTGAACCGTGCTTTGGCTGAAGCGCCCGGTGCCGTTTTTGACATTATAAAACAACACGATATCGCCTGTGAGCCGCAACGCCACGGCACATTGCACCTGGCACATGCGCCCTCTGCCATGGCACAGCTTGAAACGCGCCACGCTCAAATGGAGGCACGCGGCGCGCCGGTCACCCTGTTGGATGAAAACGAGGCCCAAGCCCGCACGGGGACACGGCAAATCCACGGCGCGCTTCACGACGCCCGCGCCGGGACAATACAGCCCTTGGCCTACGCTCAAGGCCTCGCCCGTGCAGCGCAGGGGCAGGGCGCGCGGATCTATGAGAACACGCCCGTGCTCTCGGCCGCGCAACATGGTGGGCAGTGGATCATCCGCACAGCCAGCGGCAAACTCCGTGCGAAACGCCTGCTGGTCGCCACCAATGCCTACCACGAAGGCATCCAGAATTTGACCATGCCATCAACCTCGCGGGTGAATTTCTTCCAATTGGCCACGGAACCCTTGGGCGACAATATCGCCAAGGGTATCTTGCCCGGGGGCGAAGGATGTTGGGATACCGGGCTGATCATGTCGTCACTGCGCCGTGACAACGCTGGCCGCATCATTCTGGGCGGAATGGGCGACGACACGGGCGTACAGGAGAATTGGGCGCGTCGTAAGCTGACCAAGCTTTTCCCGGAACTGTCCGGCGTGGAGGTCACACATGCTTGGGCCGGGCGCATCTCCATGACCTTTGATCATCTGCCTCGCATCTTGCGCATTGGATCAAACGGCTTGGCTGTCTTTGGCTATTCTGGCCGCGGGATCGCGCCGGGTACGGTATTCGGTACCAGTACAGCGCGCGCGCTTCTCAACGGGGATCACAGCGGATTGCCGATTGCACCGGTGGATCATCACGGCGAACGCCTTACAGGTATGAAATCGGCGATCTTCGAGGCAGGGGCGCGACTAAGGCATTTGGTTGATGGGCGCTGGTAGAGACGATCCGCCCCATGCGCAATGCGCATAATCAGTATTATGTTAATTAATATGCAGACTTGGAGAGCGCCCATCACTTGAAACTTCCTCAATACAGGCAGACCCTTAGACCGATACCCTAAAGCTCTGGACGCAGATACCCTTCACAGTTTATCACAGGGATAAAGGGATGGTGATTAATGACCTCAATTCTGATCCTCAATGGTCCGAACCTTAACCTGCTCGGCACCCGCCAGCCCGAGGTTTATGGGCAAACGACGCTTGCCGACATTCAAGCGCTCTGCGCCGAGACGGCCAAGCACCTTGGATGCAACATCACCTTTGAACACAGCAACTCCGAAGGCGCGCTCATCGACCTGATCCACGCCGCCCGCGACACGCACGACGGTATCATTCTCAACGCCGGGGCTTACACGCATACCTCGGTCGCCCTGATGGACGCCCTCGCCTCTGTCGAATTGCCTTGTATCGAACTGCACTTGTCTAACATCCATGCCCGCGAAGAGTTTCGCCATACCTCCTACATTTCGAAAGTGGCGCTTGGCGTGATCTGCGGGTTTGGCGCCCAAGGCTATCCGCTGGCGATCCGCGCCTTACATGGCCATCTGGGATAACCCCATGATTGATCCGGCTCGTCTCAACAATCTGCTGAACGCGCCCGGTATAGAAGCCCTTTGGGACATGCATTGCCGCCAGATGGCAGAATTCGGGTTCGATCGGCTGCTCTATGGCTTTACCCGTTACCGCACGGCAACGACACTCGGCGATCCCGAAGATTTCGTTCTGCTCACGAACCATGAGTCCGACTATACCAAGGGCTTCATAGAAGACCGACTCTATGCCGATGCGCCGATGGTGAAATGGGCGCTGGAAAACGATGGCGCGTGCTCGTGGTCGTGGATCCGGTCACTCGACCTGAGCCCGGCAGAACAAAACGTCTTGGCCTTCAACAAGGCGCATGACGTCACGGCGGGCTATTCCGTCAGCTTCAAAAGCGTCTCGCCCCGCGCCAAGGGTGCCATAGCGCTGACCGCGATGCCTGACCTCGACCAGCAAGACGTGGATGACCTTTGGGCCGAACAGGGGGAAATCATCACCGCGCTTAACACCGTGGTCCATCTGCGCATCCTGTCCCTGCCCTATAATCCGCCGGGCCGCGCTTTGACAAAACGCCAACGCGAGGTTCTGGAATGGGTCGGCGACGGCAAAACCGTGCAGGACACAGCGCTTTTGATGGAACTGACCCCGGCCACGGTAGAAAAGCATCTTCGGTTGGCCCGCGAGGCCCTTAGCGTCGAAACCACCGCACAGGCGGTTCTGAAGGCCGCGTTTCACAATCAAATGTTCATCGTTGAACACTGACCAAATCACGGCCCAATCTGTCCATCGGAAAACCCTGTGAAAAATTCGGACTCACTCATTATACACCTACGGGTAAGGAATCCCTGACTTACATTACCTAAGGTAAACAGAGCACAGTGTCGGTGTTCCGTGAGTGGTGGCTTTAGCCTTGGAACAAAAGGGATGCATTACCGGGGTATTTCGCGGCTCTGCATCTCGTGTCCTACTTGGACATCTGGTCGTCGGTTCTATTTTTCGAGCCGACGGTCAGGGTCACGACCGGCCCACTCATCCCCAATGACGGGCAGGTCAAAAATTAAGGTGCCGCCAAAGCTGGCGGCACCTTTTCTTTTTCAATACCGAAGAAAAGCTTAGCCCTGAGCGGCCTTGGCAACCTCAGCAGCGAAGTCTTCCTCTTTCTTCTCGATCCCCTCGCCCACTTCAAGACGAATGTAACCGATAATCTCGGCGCCCGCTTCCTTGGCCGCGGCCTCGACCGTCAGGTCAGGGTTGATGACAAAGGATTGGCCCAGAAGCGTGACTTCCGACATGAACTTTTTCATGCGGCCAACGATCATCTTCTCGATCACGTTGTCGGGCTTGCCGGATTCCTTCGCGATGTCGATCTGAACCTGACGCTCTTTCTCGACCACGGCCGGATCAAGCGACGCTTCGTCCAACGCGGCGGGGTTGGTGGCCGCGATGTGCATGGCAACCTGTTTGCCAAACGCTTCGTCGCCGCCCTTCAGGGCCACCAGAACGCCGATCTTGCCCATGCCGTCGGCCATGGCGTTGTGGACGTAGCTGACAACGATGTCGCCGTCGATTTTCGCCATCCGGCGCACGGACATATTTTCGCCGATGGTAGCAATCTTGTCGGTGATGGTATCAGCCACGCTCTTGCCACCCAGATCGGCAGCGGTCAGGCCCTCCATGTCGTCAACGCCAAAAGCCGCGTTGGCGATGTCGCCAACCATGCCTTGGAATTCGGCGTTCTTGGCAACAAAGTCGGTTTCGGCGTTCACCTCGACGGCCACGCCTTTGCCACCGTCCACCTTGACGGCCACAAGGCCCTCGGCAGCGGTGCGGTCGGACTTCTTGGCGGCCTTGGCAAGGCCCTTGGTGCGAAGCCAATCGGTGGCGGCTTCCATGTCGCCATCGTTTTCGGACAGAGCTTTTTTCGCGTCCATCATGCCTGCGCCCGTCGCGTCGCGCAGTTCTTTCACCATTGCAGCTGTGATCGCCATATCGGCTCTCCTTGAAAGTCAGGGAATGCGGGGCGTGGTATGCCCACGCCCCATGTCAAATTCGTGAAAGCGGATCAGCTTTCCGCAGGTGCCTCAGTCGCGGCCTCTTCGGCGGCTTCCTCGGCAGGCGCTTGAGCCATCGCGCCGACGTCGACACCAGCAGCGCCAAGTTGCGCGGCGGTCCCGTCCAGCGCGGCACGGCTCACCAGATCGCAGTAAAGCGAGATGGCGCGCGCGGCGTCGTCGTTGCCGGGAATGATATAGTCGATGCCATCGGGCGAGCAGTTGGTGTCAACAACGGCGACAACCGGAATGCCCAGCTTGTTGGCTTCGGCCACGGCCAGAGCCTCTTTCTTGACGTCGATCACGAACAGCATGTCCGGCACGCCACCCATTTCGCGGATACCGCCAAGGCTGGCCTGAAGTTTCTCTTGGTCACGTTCGATGCCCAGACGCTCTTTCTTGGTCAGGCCCTCGCCACCGGCCGCCAGAATCTCGTCGATCTCGTTCAGACGCTTGATCGACTGCGAAACGGTTTTCCAGTTGGTCAGCGTCCCGCCCAGCCAACGGTGATTCATGTAATACTGTGCGCATTTCTCGGCGGCCTCGGCGACCGGGCCGCTGGCCTGACGCTTGGTGCCGACAAACAAAAGACGGCCACCCTTGGCAACGCTCTCGCGAATCGCGTTCAGCGCCGCGTCCATCATCGGGACGGTTTGCGTCAGATCGACAATGTGGATGCCATTGCGTGCGCCATAGATGAACTCGCCCATACGGGGGTTCCAGCGCTGCGTTTGGTGACCAAAGTGAACGCCAGCTTCCAAAAGCTGACGCATGGAGAATTCGGGAAGACCCATGTCGTTTTCCTTTTCCGGTTTTCGCCTCGGCACGGGGTGAGAAGCGGATGCTTCAACCGGTGGACCGCCGGGGATGTCTCCCCCGATCAGCCCGCCCATACCTGCGGATTGAATGACGCGCATATAGACCTATTGCCCAACCCGCGCAACCCCCCTGCCATGATCGCGGTACGGGTTCTGGTACCACCACCGCACGCTATGTTAACTCTTGCTCTGAACACCCGTGAGACCGACGCGATACCGACGCTTTACCGACACGATGCAGCCTAAGGTTTTCCGCCATTAATCAAAGGTTTAAGCACGATTCGCCCGGATGGATTAAGGATACCACCGTGACCCCAGTCATCACCCCCAGCCCAGAGGTCCAGACGGCCCTTGATCACGCCCGCCCCGTGGTGGCGCTCGAATCCACCATCATCACCCACGGGATGCCCTACCCCGATAACCTCCAAACCGCGCGACAGGTCGAAGATGATGTGCGCAAAGCCGGGGCGATACCGGCGACAATCGCCGTGATTGACGGTGATCTGCGCGTGGGGCTTGAGGCCCAAACCCTTGAAAAACTGGCCAAATCCAAAGGCGCGGCCAAGCTCTCCCGCGCGGATCTGGCGGTTTGCATGGCCCGTGGTGGCACCGGCTCCACCACCGTATCCGCCACCATGATTGCCGCGCATCTGGCCGGGATCGCGGTGTTTGCCACCGGCGGCATCGGCGGTGTCCACCAAGGCGCCGAGCAAACTTTCGACATCTCCGCCGACATGCAAGAATTGTCCCAAACCCCCGTCACCGTGGTCTGCGCCGGGGCCAAGGCCATTCTGGACCTGCCCAAGACATTGGAAACATTGGAAACTCTGGGCGTGCCTGTTATCGCCTATGGCCAAGACGCCCTGCCCGCCTTCTGGTCGCGCGACAGCGGCTTGCCTGCGCCCCTTCGCCTTGATGATCCGTCGCAGATCGCCGCCGCCCACAAGATTCGCGCGGCCCTTGGCCTTCCCGGCGGTCAGCTCATCGCAAACCCGATCCCGCCGCGCGATGAAATCCACTCAAACATTCTTAAACCGTTGATTGCACAGGCCCAATCCGAAGCCGCAGAGCAAGGTCTCAGCGGCAAGACTGTGACCCCTTTCCTTCTGCAACGGCTTTTCGAGCTTACCAATGGCCAATCCCTTACCGCCAATATCGCGCTTATCCGCAACAATGCCCGCCTCGCCGCCAAGATCGCCACCGAATTCAAGGCCCAAAGCCCGGCCTGACGCCTGCGGGTTGCATATTTTACAGGCAAAAGCCCCATTATTTCGCAGCCGGGGACCTCGGCCCATTGTGACCTTCCCCGTTTCTGCTTAGATACGCCTGAAATTCACAGGCCCGTATCGCCCCATGAACACCCCATTTGACGAAGAACCACAGCACACACGCAAACCCGGCATGTTGGCCGGCCTGCGCGCCAGCTTCCTGACAGGGATTGTCGTCATCGCCCCGGTGGCGCTGACCATATGGTTTGTCTGGGCGCTCATGGGGTGGGTCGACAGCGTGGTTTTGCCGCTCATTCCGTCCAGCGTCCGCCCGGAGCATTATATCGGCATTAACCTTCGCGGCGTAGGCGTGATTATCTTTTTGGTGTTCACGATCGTCGTGGGTTGGATCGCCAAGGGGTTGATCGGGAAATCTTTGATCCTTTTCGCGGAAACGCTTGTCAATCGCATGCCGGTCGTCCGCTCGATCTATTCCGGCGTCAAACAGATTGCCGAAACCGTCTTTGCACAAAGCGAACGCAGTTTCGAAAAGGCCTGTCTGATCCAGTATCCGCGTAAGGATATCTGGGCCATCGGGTTCATTTCCACCTCCGCGAGAGGCGAGGTGAACGCAAAGGCTGAATCCGGCTCGGATCTTCTGAGTGTTTTTGTTCCGACCACCCCCAACCCGACCAGCGGGTTCTTGTTGTTTTTCCCCAAGGAAGACGTGATCGAACTGGACATGAGTGTCGAAGACGCCGCCAAACTGGTGATCTCTGCCGGGCTGGTCTACCCGGGTCAGGTGGACCCAAACGACCCGCGTCTGACATCCAAGGATAAAGATTAGCAAAACCTTGACTTGAGATAGATCAATGCGGCTCACGCAGAATCACATTCCAATTTAAATATGTGATTCTAATTGCGACGCGGGGTGCGCCTATGATCAGAGCGATTGTTTTCATGGGGCTCGCGGCCCTCGCTTCCCCTGCGCTCGCCCAAGATACCGCCCCCGCAGTTCCCGGCTCGGGCAGCACCGCAGACCATTCCAAATTCGAAATCCTGCAAAAGGAATTCACCTCCGGTCCCGATGTGACCACGGCCTGCCTTTCATGCCACACCGAAGCCGATGATCAGGTCATGCATTCAATCCATTTCAAATGGGAATTCGAGCACCCCGAAACCGGTCAGAGCCTAGGAAAACGCAACGTCATCAATGCCTTCTGCGGCGCGGTCGCCGGGAACGAGCCGCGCTGCACCTCCTGTCATGCAGGCTACGGCTGGGAGGATATGAACCAATCCTCCGCACGCGCGCAGGCAACGCCCGATTGCCTTGTCTGCCACGATACATCGGGCCAATACACCAAAACCGCCACCGGCGCGGGGCATCCGCCGCTTGATCCCGTGCCGCCCAAATCGAAAACCATCACCGGGGCCAAATCATGGCCCGTAGACCTTGGCAAAGCCGCCCGCAGCGCCGGCATGCCGACCCGCGCCAATTGTGGCAACTGTCACTTCTACGGCGGCGGCGGTGACAACGTGAAACACGGTGATCTGTCGTCCGCACTTTATAACCCTAGCCGCGCGGTCGATATCCACATGTCCCCCGACGGCGAGGATTTCACCTGCTCCACCTGTCACGTCAGCGACAGCCACGATTGGGCAGGCTCGCGGTACCTGATGAAGGCCACTGATCCGCATGGGCAGGGCAAACCCGGCGAGGACCGGAACGCCGCCACCTGCGAAAGCTGCCACGGCAACGGCCCGCACGAGGCCAACCTCAAGGGCCTGAAACTCAACGATCACACCGATACATTGGCCTGCCAAACCTGCCATATTCCTGAATTCGCCCGCGGCGGCGTTGCCACCAAGACCGTCTGGGACTGGTCCACCGCCGGCAAATTGGATGAAGACGGCAACGCCATGGCCATTTCCGATTACCTCGAATCCGATGGCGACCACCGCCATACCTACATGTCCACCAAGGGCGATTTCGAATGGGGCGAGGACGTCCCGCCCGTCTATGCTTGGTTCAACGGCGTGGTCGAATACACCACCGGCGACCGCAAGATCGACCCCTCCCAAACGGTCGAGATCAACCCGATCCACGGCACCCCCGACGCCGCCGACAGCCGCATCTGGCCTTTCAAGCGGATGGAAGGCCGTCAGGCCTACGACAGCGTGATTAACGAGCTGGTCTACACCCATGTCTGGGGCCCCGACACCGATACCGCCCTTTGGACCAACTTCGATTGGGCCAAGGCCATCGACGCGGGCATGAAAGCCGCAGGCGAGGATTATTCCGGCGAATATGACTTCGTGGATACGCATATGTACTGGCCCATCACCCATATGGTGGCCCCTGCCAAAGACGCGCTGGATTGTGCCTCGTGCCACGCGAAAGAGGGCCGGATGAGCGGCATCACCGGCGTCAACATGCCGGGAACCACGCCCTTCAATGCGGCTGGTCTTCTTGGCCTTGCCATGGTCCTCGCCGCCCTCGCAGGCGTTCTGATCCATGCCCTGATCCGCATCACCCGCAAAGGAGGCTCCCATGGCTGAACGTTTTGTCAAGGTCTACCCCCGGTTCGAGCGCTTCTGGCACTGGTCCCAAATGGTGCTGATCATGGTGCTTTTGTTCACTGGACTGGCGCTCAACGGGTTGCACGACGTCATCCCCTTCGGCCCGGCCACCATGCTGCATATCATCGCCGCACTGACGCTGATCGTGCTGTGGGTTTTCGCCATCTTCTGGCACCTGACCACCGGCACGTGGAAGCATTATGTCCCCACCCGCGAGGGCCTCCTGCGCGTCGCCAAATTCTATGTGTGGGATATCTTCAAGGGTGATCCCCACCCCTACCGCAAGGCCTACTGGCGCAAACACAACCCACTACAGGCCGTGACCTACCTGGCCCTCAAGGTGCTGCTTTTCCCGGCGGTATGGATCTCTGGCCTCTTGGCCCTCGGCTGGAATTTCTGGGAGGACATGCCGAACGCCCCCATGCTGGGCGCTCTGGTCTCTAACATCCATCTGCTGGCCGCCTACGCCATCGCCGCCTTCGTCATCGCCCATGTCTACCTTCTGACCGTGGGCCACTCTTTCCGCGAGCATGTCAAACCGATGATCACCGGCTTCGACAAGATCGACCTGACCCCCGAGGAGGAAGCGTATCTTGAAGCCGATGAACCGGACCGTCTCAAGCCTTAACCATACATGGCGGCCATATCCACCGTGCTGCCCTGCCCAAGACTGTCCCGATGCACGTCCAGGAACTGCTCCGCCGCCGCATATCCTGCATCGTGCAACCGATGCAGCGTATGGGGTGAAGGCACCAGTTTCGTCGCCACCGACAACGCCCGCATCAAGGCGTCATCGGCGATCATGTGGACGTGTAACCGCTTCATCGTGCCCTCTCGTAACGCACCATCCGCCAGCAAACGCTGCACGAAGTGAATCGCCCGCAACTCCCGCAGTAGCGACGAGTTGAAACTGATCTCGTTGATCCGGTTCTGGATCTCCTGCGGGCTTTTCGGAACCTCGTGGCGTTCCAGCGGATTGATATGCACGATCAGGATATCGCTCGGCAAATCCCCCTCGAACAAAGGAAACAGCGCCGGATTGCCGGTGTATCCGCCATCCCAATAATACGCCCCGTCAATCTCGACCGCCTTGAACAGCGTCGGCAAACAGGCCGAGGCCAACAGCGCCTCGGTCGAGATCTCCGCCCCACGAAACACCTTGATCTTGCCGGTATGCACATTGGTGGCGCCCACGAAAAACGCAGGTCCGTCCTCGGCACAAACCGCGTCATAGTGGAATTGCTCCACGATTCGTTTCAGCGGATTGGTATAAAACGGCCCATACACATAAGGGCTCACCATCCGGCTCATGGCATCAGCCCAAAAATACGGCGGCGATAGCTCCAATGCACCGCTGAATACTCCGGGTTGCGGCATGACCCCGGCCATCCAGGCCGGCATCCGCACATCCTGCACCGCACCCATCTGCTCCCACAGCCACTCCAGATTGGCGCGCGCCCCGTCGCGCCCACCTTCCAGCAGCCCGGATTTCACCGCCGCCCCGTTCAAGGCCCCGGCCGATGTCCCCGAGATGGCGGCAATCTCGATCTGCTCATCCTCCAAAAGACGATCCAAAACGCCCCAGGTAAAGGCGCCATGCGCCCCGCCCCCCTGAAGCGCCAGATTGATTCGCTTTAGCTTACTCACAACCGATCCGCCTTCATCTTTCTCCAAATACTCCGGGGAGCGCGAGGGGCAGCGCCCCTCGCCCCGGTCGGATCGTGTCAACGATCCGAGACAAACTCACATCGCGGTCCAGCCGCCATCGACACTGATGGTGGTTCCCGTCACCTGCTTGGCCGCATCCGAACACAAGTACAGCGCCGTACCGCCCAACTGCTCGACCGTGGCAAACTCCTTCGACGGTTGACGCTTGAGCATGACATCCTTGATCACGTCCTCGCGGCTCATGTCGTATTCCTTCATCGTATCAGGTATCTGCGCCTCCACCAGCGGAGTCAGGACATAGCCCGGGCAGATCGCATTGGCGGTGATCGGCTCTTGCGCGGTCTCCAAAGCGGTGACCTTGGTCAGCCCAACAACCCCGTGCTTGGCCGCCACATAGGCCGATTTGAAGGGGCTTGCGCGCAACCCGTGGGCACTGGCCACGTTGATCACCCGGCCCCAGCCCGATGCGCGCATCATAGGCAGCGCCGCGGCGGTCGTGTGAAAGGCCGAACTCATGTTGATGGCAATGATGGCATCCCATTTCTCAATCGGGAATTCCTCGATCCCGGTGACATGCTGAATGCCCGCATTGTTGACCAGAATATCGCAGACGCCCGCCTGCTCCACCAAGGCACGGCACTCATCGGGCTTGGACATGTCCGCCTTGATGTAACGCGCCTCGACGCCGTGATCCTTGCCGATCCGCTCGGCAAGTGCATGATCCTCTTCGCTATCGGTGAAGGAATTCAGAACCACCTTGGCCCCGGCCTTGGCCAGTTCCTCGGCGATGCCGAGCCCGATGCCCGAGTTCGATCCGGTGATAATCGCGGTCTTGCCTGTGACGCTCATGTCGTATCTCCCGTTGCTTTGCGATTGCAGCATAAATGCCGCGTCCGCGAATTGCACCGGGAAAGACAGGTTCGTGTTGCCCCCTGCCCTCGGGGCGCGCGATCAGAGTGCGCGACCAAAAAAAAACGCCGGCACGAAGCCGGCGTTAAGTTATTGAGGCAGGTTTCATACAGGCAAGAAACCTATCGAGCAGTGCCACCTTTATAAGCAATCTGACGCCATGATCCAAGCTAAAAGTTTGAAAAGGCGAGAATCCCTGTCTACGGTCCAGCCTCAAGCATATAAGGGCCCCCGGGGATTGTTGCCAAAATGAGACCAGATTTTTTCCGCCGTAAAGGCCTCGCAGCCACGCTATTTTTACTGTTTATCGGCACGCTGCCCGGCCACGCAGAGAAGGCGCATGGCATAGCTATGTATGGCCAACCCGCCCTACCACCTGATTTTGTGTCATTGCCATACGTCAATCCAGATGCGCCCAAGGGCGGGCGGGTCGTAACAGGCAACGTCGGCAGCTTCGATTCGCTCAATCCATTCATCCTCAAAGGCAGCGCCCCGTGGCAGCTTCGTCATCTCACGCATGAGTCCCTGATGGGCCGATCCTGGGATGAACCCTTCACGCTCTACGGCCTTTTGGCCGAATCGATCGAGACAGGCCCGAATCGCGAATGGGTGGAATTTACCCTCCGCGAAGAGGCCCGATTCTCCGACGGCTCCCCCATCACCGTCGAGGATGTGCTCTGGTCCTACGAGACACTGGGAACCCAAGGCCACCCCCGCTACCGCGGATTCTGGGAGAAGGTCGCGAAAATCGAACAAACCGGACCACGCAGCGTCCGCCTCACCTTTACCGAAGATGATCGCGAACTGGCGCTGATCGCCGGGCTGCGCCCGATCCTGAAGAAAGCACAATGGGACGGACAAAGTTTCGCCGAAGGCACGATCAACGATATTCCCCTCGGCTCCGCCCCCTATGTCGTCGAGGATTTCGAGGTCGGTCGTCATGTCGCGCTCAAGCGCAACCCCGACTATTGGGGCAAAGACCTGCCGCTTCGGCAAGGCGTTCACAATTTCGATGAAATCCGGATCGAATTCTACGGCGACAACACCGTGCTCAAAGAGGCCTTCAAGGCCAAGGCCATCTCCTACATGCGCGAATTCAACGCTGAACGTTGGGAAAATCAGTATGACTTTCCCGCCGTGCAATCCGGCGAGATCGTCAAATCCGAGATTCCACACCGCAAACCCTCGGGCATGACAGGCTTCGTGATGAACACCCGCAATCCGCCTCTGGATGATTGGCGGGTGCGCTCGGCGCTCATCCACGCCTTCAACTTCGAATATATCAACGACACCCTGACCGGCGGGCGACAGCCACGCATCACCTCGTATTTCTCGGGCTCCGATCTGGCGATGCAGCCCGGCCCTGCTCAAGGCGCGGTCCGCGACCTGCTGATGCCTTATACGAAGGACCTGCTGCCGGGCGCGCTGGAAGGTTACGACCTGCCAAAAGGCGACGGCACCAAACGCAATCGCCGCAATTTGCGCCGCGCAATGACCCTTCTGCAAGACGCGGGTTGGACCGTGCAAGACGGTGTCCTTCGCAATACCGTGGGCGAGGCGATGGAACTTACCGTCCTTCTACAACAAGACGCGCTCATCCAGCAGGCCACGGCTATCATGGATATCTACGCCCGCGCGCTGGAACGTCTTGGCATCACCCTCATCGTGCAATCGACCGACAAGGCGCAGTACAACGAACGCCAAAGGGTTTATGACTTCGACCTGACCTTCGCCCGATGGTCGCTCAGCCTCAGCCCCGGCAACGAACAGCTTTACTACTGGGGGGCTGAGGCCGGACAACAGCCCGGAAGCCGCAACCTCATGGGCATGCAAAGCCCCGCCGCCGAGGCGATGGTGCGCACCATGCTGACCGCCACCACCTTCGAGGAATTCACCGCCGCCGTACGCGCCTTGGACCGGGTGTTGATTTCAGGTCGCTATGTGATCCCAATTCACTCTTATGCCGTTGGCCGCATTGCCCATTTACGCGAATTACGCTATCCAGACGATCGCTTACCGATCTACGGGGACGGCATCGGCTTTCTCCCCACGGTTTGGTGGCACGAGGCAGAATAACAAGCAGTCTTGATAAACAAGAGGCACAAAGCCATGAAGAAACTGATCGCTTTCGCCCTGATCGCGGCCCTTGCGGGCTGTGCTACAGTTGATGGCGTCGGACGCGATATCTCGGGTGCGGCGCGCGGGGTTCAAAGCTGGTTCTGATCGGAACCTGAGCGCAGCCTTCCAATCACCAAACGCACGCCGGCCTTGCCGGACGGGCATGAATTGTTGCGACTTTATCGGTTCTTGTCCGGAAGATGCCGCAACAGCCGTCTTGATACCCCAAGCTCCATGATCGGACTCAACAAATCCCGCATCAGGCTCGGGTGACTAGCGTAAAGGCTTTCCTCTTCGGAGTGGCCCAGTTTCAATCGGTTCTCCAGCAGGGTGCCGAGGATGCGCTCATCCAGTATCCAACGACCGCGCCGCCCCTCCTCACGATCCGTCTGTTGGAACGCAAGCCAGCGCGCCACACGCTTGCGCGCCGAGATATCTTGGTGGGGATACGCAAGGTAAAATCCACTGTTCACCCGCAGACAGATATTATCCAGAACCCGCGCCGCCCCACGAAATTCTGACGGCACATCCATCTTGCGCATATAGTTGAAGCGCTCCGGCTCGCCATTGAAAAAAACTTCCAATGCCACGCCAAGATCAATGCCCTTTTGCGCCATGACCCAACCAAGAACGGCTTCGGGATGCATGGACCAATCGTATTCACGGGCCAGATGAGGCAACTCTTCACGCGTCATCTTGCGCGCCTGCGCAAGATGCTCCTTGTCAGTGCCAGTGCTCCAATCGAACGCGTCGAAAGATTGCATTCCGTTTCTCCGAAACCGCAGCTAAGTTCGCCCCCATGGTGAACAGCCTTAAAAATGACCTGCGAAAACGATCAGAGTTGGGAGCAATTGTGACCCTCCTGCGGCCATTTCTCCGGCTGGGTCATCTGGTGGTGGTATTCGGGCTTCTCGCCGCCGTTCCGGGCTACGCGCAAGGCGTGAATGTCGTCCAATATGACACGCTGAAACCCGAACTTGACGCGCGCATCACGTTCGACAGCCTACCAAAACGCGCCGAGCCGGGCCTGAATTTCAATGCCCCCATGCGCATGGGTCGCATGCTGCTTGGCCAGCATTTCGAAGGCCAATCCCGGCAGGTTGCTGATGGCTTTGACCGGATTTCCGGCGCGCCCACGGCCCCCTTGACCCTCCGCCCCGGTCCACCCGGTCGGAACCTCTCGGTGGCATTGCATCGCGGTTTCGAAAGCAACGCGCTTTTCCCCCTTGGGCAGGCCGGATTTCCGGCACTTGACGCCCGTGGTGAAGGCGCGCTCGCTATTCTTTTCGATCAGGGGCAAAGGGCCATCGCTCTGCGCCTCCATTCTGACTATCCTGCCCCGCTCGGTGACTCACCAAAGCCGGGTCATGTCACCTTGCAGCTCTATACCCGGCAGGGGCAGCTTGTTGCCCGCCACAAGGCCCCACTCACCACCGGCGTCACCGACATCGGCCTGCGTCGCACGGGCGGCCTTCCCGATATTGCCGGCGTCATTGTCACCAATGACGATCCGGGCGGGATTGCCATTGACGATATCCTCTATCAAACTGCCCCTGCGGCATTCTGACTAGAAAGGGCCACAACATGCCTAAAGGATATTGGGTGGGTCACATGGACATCGACGACCCCCAGCAATACGACTCCTATAAAGCCGCCAATGCCGCGCCCTTCGCTGAATATGGCGCGCGTTTCCTTGCCCGCGGCGGCGCTCATGAATGCGTTGAGGGCAAGACCCGCCCGCGCACCGTGATCATCGAATTTCCCAGCTATCAAGCGGCCCTCGATTGTTATCAATCCGACGCCTATCAAAAGGCAAAGACGCTTCGCGACCCGGTCGCGCGCGGCGATCTGGTCATTGTCGAAGGCCACGAGGGTTAAGTCATGCTCCAAGGCATTCTCAACGCCCTCAAGGCGCCCAAGCCCGCCCCGCTTCCGGAACCCGATGCCAAACTGGCCCTCGGCGCGCTATTGGTCCGCGTGGCGCTTTCCGATCATCGTTACAGGGTCGAGGAAATCGGCCGCATCGACCGCCTTCTTGGCCGCTTGAACGGCCTGAACCCCGTCGAGGCGGCAAAGATGCGCGCCACCTGCGAAAAACTCGACAAACAGGCCCCCGACACCGAGGACTTCGCCCATCTCATCCGTGAAGCCGTCAGTTTCGAGGCCCGTATAGACGCCCTCGAAGCGATGTGGGAAGTCGTGCTTGCCGATGGCGTGCGCCGCGATGAAGAAGTCGCCGTCATCGTCGCCGCACAAGAGGCGCTTGGACTTTCCCAGACCGATAGTGATGCCGCCCGTGCGCGCGCCGAATCGGAAATGAAACGCGGCTGACACTGGCCCGAGGCTCCATAAGGTTTACATCACCCCCATGTTTGCAGATTTCATCAAATCCCTCCTCCAAGAGAATCCCGAACCGCTCACCGATACCGATGCGCGTATCCCGCTCACTGCCCTGCTCGTGCGTATCGCCCGGTCGGACAATGACTATGCCGCCTCTGAAATGATCCGCATCGAAGAGATCGCGCAAACCCGCTTCGGTCTCAGCAAGACCGAGGCCGCGCGCCTGCGCGCCGACGCCGAGCAATTCGAAGCCGAGGCCCCCGATACTGTCCGCTTCACACGGGCCATCAAGGATGCCGTGCCCTACGAGGCGCGTATCGGTGTGATCGAAGCACTGTGGCAGGTCGCCCTCGCCGATGGGGAGCGTGATCAGCACGAAGATGCCCTGATCCGCCTTGCCGCCAACCTGCTTGGGGTGAACGATCGCGACAGCGCGCTGGCCCGTCGACGCGTCGACGACCAAAGCTGACATCTGCCTCCAAAATGGGCTGACCCAGCGTCAGATTGGCCGAATTTTCCCCGAAGCGTCCGTTTTGCAAGTTGCATCGCGCCATTTTTTCGGTCCTATTGTCGGGTCAGACAAACCAAACACTCACGGATGCTGCCTTGGCCGATACCCCGCCCGTCATCGAAATCCGCAATCTGCACAAGGCCTATGGCGCGCTCGAAGTCATCAAGGGTGTGGATATCACCGCCCATAAGGGCGATGTGGTCTCGCTGATCGGGTCGTCGGGGTCGGGAAAATCCACGATTCTGCGCTGTGCCAACCTTCTGGAAGACAGCCAACAGGGCGATATCCTGTTCAAGGGCGAGCCGGTGAAATGGAAGGGCGAAGGCCTGAACCGCCATCCTTCCGATCCGCATCAAGTTCTGCGTATCCGCACGAATTTGTCCATGGTTTTCCAACAGTTCAACCTGTGGGCTCATATGACAATCCTGGAAAACGTGATGGAGGCCCCGGTTACCGTCTTGGGGCGTACCCGCGCCGAAGTGGAACAAGCCGCACGGGGGTATTTGGACAAAGTGGGTATCGGCGACAAGGCCGATGTCTACCCCGCACAGATGTCCGGAGGCCAGCAACAGCGCGCCGCCATTGCCCGCGCGCTTTGCATGGAACCCGAAGCACTTTTGTTCGACGAACCCACCTCCGCTCTCGACCCCGAGCTGGAACAAGAGGTGGTCCGCGTCATCAAGGATCTGGCCAGTGAAGGCCGGACCATGATGATCGTCACACATGACATGAGAATGGCGGCGGATGTCTCCGATCACGTCGTTTTCCTGCACCAAGGGCTGATCGAGGAACAGGGCGCACCGGATGCCCTCTTCGGCGCCCCCAAATCCGAGCGGCTACAGCAATTCCTAAGCTCGACAATGGCCGCCTGATCAAAACCAACCAAAGGGAGAAACTTTATGAAAAAACTGATCCTCTCCACCGCGGCACTGGCCTTCACCGCCAGCTTCGCAATGGCCCAAGACGTGGTCCGCATGGGCACGGAGGGCGCCTACCCTCCGTGGAACTTCCTCAATGACAACGGCGAAGTTGACGGGTTCGAGCGTGACCTTGGCGATGAGCTGTGCAAGCGCGCCGAATTGAACTGCGAATGGGTCACCAACGAGTGGGATTCGATCATTCCCAACCTTGTGTCGGGCAACTACGATGTCATCATCGCCGGTATGTCCATCACCGACGAGCGCGACGAAGTCATTGATTTCACCCAAAATTACACGCCCCCCGATCCCTCAGCCTACGTCGCCATGTCGGCGGACGTGGACGTTGAAACCGGCGTGATCGCCGCGCAAACCGGCACTCTGCAAGCGGGCTATATCGCCGATTCCAATGCCACTCTTGTCGAGTTCGCTTCACCCGAGGAAACCCTTGCCGCCGTCCGCAACGGCGAGGCCGACGCGGTGCTGGCCGATAAATCCTTCCTCGCGCCCTTCGTCGATGAAGACCCCGATCTTGTCTTCACCGGCCCCGACGTGCCGCTTGGCGATGGCGTGGGCATGGGCCTGCGCGAGTCCGACAACGAGTTGCGCGAGACCTTCGACGCCGCCATCCAGTCGATGAAAGACGACGGCTCACTCAACGAACTGATCACCAAGTGGGAAGTCTCGTCCACATTCTGATCTGAAAGCACTGACGGAGGCCGCGGGCGGCCTCCGTCTTCCTTTGCGGGCTGACCTGAATGTTCTCCTACTGCGCTGACCCTGACACGCTCTCGGGCCTGACATGGCTCTCATGCTACCTCACCACGGGGAAGCACATGGCGTTTTACATCTCGTTCGGCGTTGTGCTTCTTTTGCTCGCGATCACCGCCCCCACGGCGCTCGCCTTCGGGTTCGGCGGGGCTGCGGCGGCGCGATCACGTCTTTTGCCCCTCCGCCTTTTCGGCAAGGGCTATATCGCCATCGTGCGCGGCGTGCCCGACATCGCCTTTTTCCTCTTTTTCGTCATCGCCCTCGACCAAGGCTTCGAATGGCTCCGCCATCAGGTGCTTTGCCCCGATTGGGATCAACCGATCCGCCAAGGCAATGATTTCGTCGTCTGCCAAGCGGCCAAACTGCCCTTGGGCAATTCCCCGCAATGGATACATGAAATCTATGGATTCCTTCTGGCGGTGCTGACCTTCGCTATCGTCTTTGGCGCTTTCGCGGCCAACGTCCTGTTCGGTGCCATGCGTGCCGTGCCGCACGCTCAACTGGAGACCGCCGAAGCCTACGGCATGACCCGCCGACAGACCTTCTGGCGCATCCTCGTGCCGCAAATGTGGGTCTATGCCCTGCCCGGCCTTTCCAACCTCTGGATGGTGCTTATCAAGGCCACGCCCTTGCTCTTCCTGCTAGGGGTCGAAGATATCGTCTATTGGGCACGTGAACTGGGGGCCACGGCCAACCCGCGCTTCACACAGTACCCGCACGGCGATTGGCGCATGTGGTACTTCCTCGCGCTTTTGGTCTTTTATCTTGGCTTCACAAGGGTCTCCGAAGTGCTGCTTGAACGCCTCATGCAGAAACTCACCCACGGCCAAGCCACCACCGGCGGCGAAGCGCAACGAAAGGCCAACGCATGAGCTGCTGGGAAACCATCGGGGATTATGGCTTGCGCAGCCTCGGCATCGGCGAACGCCTCTTGCCGCGTGAAAACTTCACGCTCTGCCAACAGTTTACCCTGATCGGCTCTGGCCTG
>DATFKJ010000456.1:0-6077 GCA_035268705.1 Roseovarius sp.
CGGGCTGACCGAGTTTTACCGTGACGAGATCAAATCCGCGCGGCTGGTGGCCGGGACGGGGTGTAATGCCGCGACCGGGCAGTACATTCTAAGGCCCTTGATTGCCGCCGGGGTGATCGGGCTTGAGGATATTATTCTGGACCTGAAATGCGGGGTGTCGGGCGCGGGCCGGTCGCTTAAGGAAAACCTGCTGCATGCGGAGTTGAGCGAGGGGTATCACGCCTATGCCGTGGGCGGCACGCACCGGCATTTGGGGGAGTTCGACCAAGAGTTCAGCAAGATCGCGGGGCGGGATGTGAAAATCCAGTTCACGCCGCATCTTATTCCGGCGAACCGGGGGATTTTGGCCACGGGCTATGTGAGCGGTGAGGCCGAACCCATTCTTGGCGCCTTGATGGCGGCCTATGATGGCGAGCCCTTTATCGAGGTGCTGCCGCTTGGCGAGGTGCCGAGCACGCGGCACATTCGGGGCAGCAACTTTTGCCATATCGGTGTGGTCGCGGACCGCATCGAGGGGCGGGCGATTGCCATCGCGGCCTTGGATAACCTGACAAAAGGTAGCAGCGGGCAGGCATTGCAGAATGCCAACCTGATGTTAAATATTCAAGAAACCGAAGGTCTGATGCTGGCCCCGGTCTTTCCGTAAGCCTTGGGAGTGCGCCGATGAAAACGCTGAAAAAGAAACGCCGGGTGCAGATTATCGCCCTTGCGGCGGTCGCCTTGGTGGTTTCCACGGCGCTTATTGGCTATGCCATGCGCGACGGGATCAACTTTTTTCGCTCGCCCGCGCAAGTTCTGGCTGAGCCGCCCGAGCCGACAGAGGTGTTCCGCATTGGCGGGCTTGTGGAGGAAGGCAGCCTTGTGCGCGGAGAGGGTGAGACCATTCGGTTCAACGTGACCGATGGCGGCGGTGTGGTGCCTGTGGCTTATACGGGTGTTTTGCCTGACTTGTTTGAAGAAAATCAGGGGATGGTCGGCATGGGCAGCTATCGTGAGGGGGTCTTTGAAGCTACTGAGATATTGGCCAAGCACGACGAGGATTACATGCCCAAGGAAGTGGTGGACAGCCTGAAAGAACAGGGTGTGTATCAGGAGCCGGAGAAAGACTCTGGCGGGTATGGCAGCGGTAGCTGAGTCTATCCGGGCCGCGCCTAGTTATCCATTGTTTTCAACTGTTCAAGGCGCCGACTCAAGGGCCGCAGGCCTGCCGCGCATCGACGAGCCGCCCTGTCTATTGTTTTTGTGCGATACTGGGACCGACGGCGATCCCGTGGGCCGTTGATGGCGCGGCTTGGGTCAGAGGACCGCACGGTCCATCATGCTAGCATTAACCATTTCGCCTGATCCTGCTTTCAAACGGCAGGAGACCGAGGCGATGCAGAGCGTTTCCCAGATTGCGAAAGAGATTGTCGGCCGCGAGGGCGGTTTCGTGAATGACCCCGACGATCCGGGCGGAGCGACGAATTTTGGCGTGACCATCCACACGCTGCGGCGGTTGGGGTTGGATGTGACTGGCGACGGTGTGGTGGATGTGGCCGATGTCCGGGGGCTGAGCCGCGCGCAGGCCGAGCACATTTTCATCGAGCATTATTTCGAGCGCCCCGGCATTGCCCGGTTGCCGGATACGTTGCAGGCGAGTGTTTTTGATATGTATGTCAACGCAGGGGCCAATGCGGTGAAAATCTTGCAGCGTTTGCTGGGGCAAATGGGGCAGGCGGTAGGCGTCGACGGGGTGATCGGGCCGCAGACCTTGGCGGCGGCACGGGCGGCGGCGCGGGCTGCGCCGGGGCATATTGCCGATGCCTACGGGATTGCGCGGCGGAATTATTACCTGCGCTTGGCCGACAGGCGCCCTGCAAGCCGTAAGTTCGCGCGGCGGCGTGATGGTGGCAAGGGCGGCTGGATCAAGCGCGCCGAAGAGTTCATCGCGCCGCGATACCATTTGTCGGAAGCTGAATTCAGCGAGAGGGTGGCATCATGGGGCTGATTGAACGACTGTTCACGCTGGTGTTCGGCGGGGAAAGAAACGTGGTAAAGGACACCGTGGAGGTGTTCCGCGAGAATGCAGAGGCGGGCGCGATGCGCGCCGCTGATCACAAGGCAGAGGTGGTGGCGCAATACGGCGCGGAGTTCGCCGCACCGGTGCGCGGCGGGTTTGACCGGTTCATGGATGGGTTGAACCGGGTGCCGCGCCCGGCGATGGCGCTTGGCACGCTTGGGCTTTTTATCGCGGCGATGGTGGAGCCTGTGTGGTTCGCCGAGCGGATGCAGGGGATCGCGCTTGTGCCGGAACCCTTGTGGTGGCTTCTGGGGGCGATTGTCAGCTTCTATTTCGGGGCGCGTCATCAAGTGAAAGGGCAAGAATTTCAACGCTCTATCGCCGCGACGATGGCGCGGGCGCCGGTGGTTGTGGAAAACCTGAAGGCATTGCGCGCCTTGCGAGCGGATAGCCCCGGCGCTGCGGATGCGGGGCGCGATGCGGCGCTGTCTTTGGCGGTCATCAAGCCCGAGCCCAACCCGGCCTTGGAGGATTGGCGGCAGTCGCGCGGCTGACCCCGCGACAAATTGATCACCGGGCAGGGCCGAATGCGCTTTGCGCGGGATGCAGTAAAAGTTATATTCAAAACCATGATTACAGAAATTGGTCACTTCGCCCTTATCCTCGCATTCCTTGTCGCCATCGTTCAGGCGGTCGTGCCGCTTGTCGGTGCGCAGAAACGATGGCCCGGCTGGATGGCCATGGCAGACCCCGCTGCAACCGCGCAGTTTTTACTGACTGCGCTGAGTTTCGCCGCGCTGACCTATGCCTTCGTGGTCTCGGATTTCTCGCTGCGTCTGGTGACGTTGAACAGCCATTCGGACAAGCCGTTGCTCTACAAGATCACGGGTGTTTGGGGGAATCACGAGGGGTCCATGCTTCTTTGGGTCCTGATCGTAACGCTTTTCGGCGGCTCGGTGGCGTGGTTCGGATCGAACTTGCCGCCGGGGTTGAAGGCGCGGGTGTTGAGCGTGCAGGCGATGATCGGGGTGGCGTTTTTCGCCTTTATCCTGTTCACCTCGAACCCGTTTTTGCGCATGGCGGTGCCGCCCTTTGACGGGCAGGATTTGAACCCGCTGTTGCAAGATCCCGGTTTGGCGTTTCATCCGCCGTTCCTGTACCTTGGGTATGTCGGGCTTTCGATGACGTTTTCGTTCGCCATCGCGGCCCTGATCGAAGGGCGCGTTGATGCGGCCTGGGGTCGTTGGGTGCGGCCCTATACGCTGGCGGCGTGGATGTTCCTGACGGTGGGCATCGGCCTTGGCAGTTGGTGGGCATATTACGAGCTTGGCTGGGGCGGGTTCTGGTTCTGGGACCCGGTGGAGAACGCAAGTTTCATGCCTTGGCTGATTGCTGTGGCACTGCTGCATTCCGCGGTTGTGGTTGAAAAACGAGAGAGCCTTAAGAGTTGGACCATCTTGCTGGCTATTATTGCCTTTGGCTTTTCGATGGTGGGCGCGTTTATCACGCGGTCGGGCATCATCACCTCGGTTCATGCCTTTGCGACGGACCCGGAGCGGGGCATGTTCCTGCTGTTGATCCTCGCGGTCTTTATGCTGGGCGGGCTGACGATGTTTGCCGCGCGGGCCAACGCGATGCAGGCCAAGGGCGTTTTTGCCCCGGTGAGCCGCGAAGGCGCGTTGTTGATGAACAATATCCTTTTGGGCGTGTCGGCCTTCGTGGTCTTTGTTGGAACGCTTTGGCCGCTTTTCAGCGAGATGATGTTTGACCGCAAACTCAGCGTAGGCGCGCCGTTCTTCAACATGGCCTTTACGCCCTTCATGGTGGCGCTTGGCCTGATCCTTCCGGTGGGGGCGATGCTGCCTTGGAAGCGGGCCAACTTGGCCCGTGCGATCAAGCCCTTGCGCGGGGCGTTTGTGCTATCGCTGGCCATCGGGGTGTTGGCCTATGCCATGCAGACCGGGCGCAGCGGGCTGGGGCCTGTGGGCCTGTTTCTTGGCGCGTGGCTGATCTCGGGCGCGATGGTGGATTTGTGGAGCCGCACCGGACGGGGTGAAAACCGGTTTGGCCGTTTGCGCCGCCTGCCGCGGGCCGATTGGGGCAAATCCACGGCCCATGCGGGCCTTGGCGTGACCATGGCCGGGGTGGCCGCGATGATGGCCTGGGAAGTCGAGGACATTCGCGTGGTGCAGGTGGGCGAAACCTTTGACGTGGCGGGCTTTACCCTGACGCTGGAAGATGTGCGCAAGATCGACGGCCCGAATTACGATTCGACCCAAGGGGTTGTGGGGTTGGCGAAAGATGGGCGCGAGATTTCCACCATGTATCCGGAAAAACGCTTTTACCCGGTGGCCAAGATGCCGACGACCGAAGCCGCGCTTGATATCGGGTTCTGGCGTGATGTCTACGTTGTGGTCGGTGATCCGCAATCCAACGGCGGATGGGCGGTGCGGACGTATTACAAGCCGCTGGCCAACTGGATTTGGGGCGGTACCATCCTGATGGCGCTTGGTGGGTTGCTATCGCTGAGTGATCGGCGGTATCGCGTGGCCGCCGGGGCGCGGCGGGCCGCGCCCACGGAAGGGGTGCCTGCGGAATGATGCGCTTTGCCCTGAGCTTGATCGCTTGCCTGATGTTGGCGCTGCCGGTGGCCGCGGTGCAGCCTGACGAGATCTTGGACGATCCCAAGCTGGAGGAGCGGGCGCGGGAAATTTCCGGCGGTTTGCGGTGCTTGGTGTGCCGAAACGAAAGCATTGACGATTCCAACGCGGACCTTGCGCGCGATATGAGGTTATTGGTGCGGGAACGCTTGGTGGCCGGAGATAGCAACGAGGAAGTTGTCCAATATATCGTTGACCGCTACGGCGAATACGTGTTGCTGACCCCGAAAGCCACGGGATCGAACCTTGTGCTGTGGTTGGCGGGGCCTTTGATGTTGTTGCTGGGCGGTGTCATCGGCGCGCTTTACCTGCGCGGTCGTGGGCAGGCTTCGGATGTGGCAGAGAAAGATGTGCTTTCGCAGGATGAGGCCGAGCGGTTGCGGAAAATCATGGACGAGTGACGCGCCGTTTCCCTTTGCAGCGGGCGTGATATGCGGTTTGAATGCCCGCAAAGCCAAGGCAAGGGATCAGACCAGTGAAAGACTATCAGACCATCACGTTGGAGATTGACGAGGGCGCGGCGATTGTAACGCTGAATCGCCCCGACAAGATGAATGCGCTCAACACACAGATGCGGGCCGAGATAACCGATGCGGTCAAAACCGTATCCTTGGAGCAGTTGGCGCGGGTGATCGTGTTGACCGGCAATGGCAAGAGTTTTTGTTCGGGCCAAGACCTGAGCGATGGGGGCAATGCCGCGAACCTCGATCTGGAACGGGTGCTGCGCGACGAATACGTGCCGATGCTGCGGGCGATTTTCGACTGTCCCGTGCCGACCATCTGTGCGGTGAACGGTCCGGCGGCGGGGGCGGGCGCGAACCTTGCGTTGGCCGCCGATGTGGTGATCGCCACGGAAAGCGCCTATTTCCTGCAGGCCTTCACGCGGATCGGTTTGATCCCCGATGCCGGGGGCACCTATTGGTTGCCGCGCCAGATGGGTGCGGCCAAGGCCATGGGGGCGGCGCTTTTTGCCGAGCCGATCAGCGCGCGGCAGGCCGATGACTGGGGTATGATCTGGGAAGCGGTTGAGGACGATGCCTTTGACGGCCATTGGCGCGCCCGGGCTGCCAAGCTGGCGCAGGGGCCGACGGTGGCCTATCGCGGGTTGAAAGAGGCCGTGCGCGGCGCGTGGGATCATACGCTGGATAGCCAGTTGGAACTGGAGGCGCGATTGCAGGGCACCTGCGGGACGACCCGCGATTTCAAGGAGGGTGTGATTGCCTTCCTCGAAAAACGCCCCCCGAAATACGAGGGGCGTTGAGGGCATTGAAAAGCGCGGGCCGGGTGGCCCGCGTTTTTGTTTCAGGGCGCGACCGGGGCCTCGGGCGTGACGGGTGCCTCGGGCACGACAGGCGTTTCGGGCGCTGCGGATTGCACGGTGATCGCGCTGCTGGTGAAGCTGGTGCCGACGCCTTGGA
>DATFKJ010000457.1:0-3300 GCA_035268705.1 Roseovarius sp.
CCAACTCCGTCCTTCTGGGCCTGCCGATCACCGAACGCGCCTACGGGGTTGAGGCATTGGAGGCCAACTATGCCATCATCGCCGTCCACTCTCCCTTCTGTTATGGCATCGGCATCACGGTGATGGAGGTGCTGCGCGCCCGCGGCACACCGGGCCGGGCGTTGGTGGGCAAGGTGCTCAAGGCGATGTTTTCCAATGCGCTCATCATCGGCATCGCGGCGGGGTTTTTCGTCAATCTCACTGGCCTGCCCATTCCCGGCGTCCTGAACGACGGGCTGGACATGATGGTGCGCGCGGCTCTGCCGGCGGCGCTTTTCGGGCTGGGCGGGGTGCTGGTGCAATACCGCCCCGAGGGCGATTTGCGCATCGTGCTTTACGTCTGCGCCGTGGCGCTTCTGGCGCATCCTCTGGTGACAAGCGTTCTGGGCCGAGGGCTTTCGCTGTCCACCGAGGCCTACCGCTCGGCCATCCTGACCGGGGCGATGGCCCCGGGGATCAACACCTATATCTTCGCCAACATGTACGGCCGCGCCCGCCGCGTCGCGGCCTCGGCGGTACTCATCGCCACCGCTGTCTCAATCCTGACGGTCTGGATGTGGCTGGGGACATTGCCATAGCGCTCATCGCGAAGAAGCCCGTCAGGGCTGATGCGCGCGCCAGTCAAACCGTACAAAACTGCTGTACATTTCGTACGTTTCTGACCGCACGGCCTGTTAACCCGCTTGGGTGCGGTGAAAAACACCGACGCAATACCAACGTTATACCGACGCGATACAGATCGAGGTTTTCGTGGTTAACCAATGGGTTAGAGGCGATTCGTCCGCCCGGAGGCTCAGCCGCAGAATTGCCGGTACAAAAGCTCGATCAACTCTTGGGTCTTTTCATCCGCCAGACGGTAGTAAATCGTCTTGCCGTCGCGCCGCGTGTCCACGCGCCCCTCTTGCCGCAGGCGGGCAAGGATCTGGCTGACCGCCGCTTGGCGCATGTTCAAAAGCTCTTCCAGCTCGCCCACCGATTTCTCGCCCGAACCAAGATAACAGAGGGTCATCAACCGCCCTTCATGCGCCACGGTCTTGAGAAAAGCCGCTGCGTCCTTGGCGCTTTGTTCCATTTCCGTGGGCGGGGCGATGGTTTCGGGTTTGCTCACTTGGGTCGTCCTGATCGTTCACGTTTGGCCTTATTTAGCACGGCTTTTCCGAAAGGCCCAGATCACTCCGTCTTGGGCGGCGCACCGCCTGCAAAGCAGTTGCCATTGACGTAATCGCAAGGCTCTTCCTGCATCTGCAAATGCAGGCCCGTGTCCTCGTAAGGGTGGGCTCGGGCCAGTGCTTCGTCAACCTCGATGCCAAGCCCCGGGGCCTCTGGCGGGGTGATAAAACCCTCCTCGACCCGGATAGTGCCTTTTATCAAGGCATCATGGAACGGGGTTTCGATGGTCTCGGCCATCAGCAGGTTGGGGATCGAGGCCGCCAGATGCACATTGGCCGCCCATTCCACGGGGCCTGCGTAAAGATGTGGCGCCATCTGGGCGTTATAGACCTCGGCCATTGCGGCGATTTTCTTGGTTTCCCAAATCCCGCCCGCGCGGCCCAAGGCCGGTTGCAGAATGCTGGCGGCACCTTGACGCAAGACGGGGGCAAATTCGGCCTTTGTACAAAGGCGCTCGCCGGTGGCCACGGGGATGCGCACGGCACCTGCAACCTTGGCCATTTCGGCCATGCAATCGGGCGGCACGGGCTCTTCGTACCAAAGCGGGCTTAAGGGTTCGATCGCTTGGCCAAGGCGAATGGCACCGGCGGTGGTGAACTGCCCATGGGTTCCGAACAGCAGATCGGCGCGGGTGCCCACGGCCTCACGAATGGCGCGGCAAAAGTCGACCGACATCTGGATGTCGGACATGGCGGGCATGTGGCCGCCGCGCATGGTGTAAGGCCCGGCCGGATCGAACTTCACGGCGGTAAACCCGCGCTCTACGCAGTCCACCGCGGATTCAGCCGCCATCTCGGGCGAGGTCCAGAATTCGGGCATGGCGTGCCGGGTCAGGGGGTACAGATATGTATAGGCACGGATACGCGCGTTCATCCGCCCGCCCAGAAGCGCCCAGACAGGGCGTTCGCGCGCCTTGCCCAGAATGTCCCAACAGGCAATTTCCAAACCCGAGAAGGCCCCCATGACCGTCAGGTCGGGCCGCTGCGTGAAGCCCGAGGAATAGGCGCGGCGGAACATCAATTCGATATTTTCAGGGGTTTCGCCCTGCATGTGGCGGGCGAAAACATCCTCGATCACCGCGCGCATGGCCTCAGGCCCGACGCTGGCGGCATAGCACTCGCCCCACCCGGTGATGCCGTTGTCGGTGGTGACTTTCACGAGGATCCAGTAGCGACCGCCCCAGCCGGGGGCGGGGGGCGCGGTGATGATGATATCGAGGTCTTTCAGCTTCATGGGCGCGCTCCGATGTTGCGTGTCCTTGGTTCTCTGTCTCGGATCGCTCTGCGATCCGACCGACCGGGGGCTTTGCCCCCGGACCCCCAGGATACTTTTAAAAAGAAGAAGTTGGGGGCTACTTGAGCATGATGACGTTGCGGCGGGCGTTGCCTTGCTTGGTGTCGGCGATCGCCTCGTTGATCTGGTCCAGGGTCCAGCGGTTCGAGATCAGCTCGTCGAGTTTCAAACGGCCTTGCTGGTACATGTCGATCATCCAGGGGATGTCGCGCTTGATGACTACATCACCCATTTTGGAGCCCACCATGGATTGCCCTGCGGCGGCGAAATTGCCGGCTTCATAGGTCGAGGCAGCGCCGGAGGCGGGCATGCCGACCATGATCACCTTGCCGCCGCCCGCGATATAGCGCGGCGCCTGATCATAGGCCTGTGCGGCGCCCACGGTGACCAGCACTGCATCGGCGCCGCGGCCCATGGCGGCCTTGGCGGCGCGCCAAGGCTTGTCCTGGGTGGCGAGTACGCCGTCGGTGGCGCCAAAGGCCTTGGCAACTTCGAGTTTGTCCTCGTTCATGTCGACGGCCACGATACGCCGGGCGCCGGCGATGCGCGCGCCCTGGATGGCGTTGAGGCCGACGCCGCCCGCGCCGATCACCACCACGTCCTGACCCGCGCGCAGGTTCGCCGCATTCACAACCGCGCCCACGCCGGTGACCACGCCACAGGCCAGCAGGCTGGCGGCGTCCATGGCCATATCGGCGGGCGCCTTGACCACTTGCGAGTGATGCACCACGACCTTTTCGGCGAAGGCCCCGCAGGCCATGGCTTGATGCAATTTACCGCCATCCGCCAGTGTCAGCG
>DATFKJ010000458.1:0-4897 GCA_035268705.1 Roseovarius sp.
AGCGCCTTTTGGTCATCCACACCGTTGGCCTTGGCGCCTTCGATGAACTTGGGGCGTTCGGCGTCCATCGCCTCCTGGATCTTCTTGCCCATGGCGCGGCGCAGCAAATCCGCGCCGCCCAAGGTGTATCCCGCCATTTCCTGCGCGATCTGCATCACCTGTTCCTGATAGACGATGATGCCTTGTGTCTCATCAAGGATATGGTCAATCGAGGGGTGGATGTAATCACGGTCGCTGAGGTCGTTTTTCACCTCGCAATACTTGGGGATATTCTCCATCGGGCCGGGCCGATAAAGCGCCACAAGGGCCACGATATCCTCGATACAGGTGGGCTTCATGCGTTTAAGGGCATCCATCATGCCCGAGCTTTCCACCTGGAACACCGCAACCGTCTTGGCCCGGGCGTAAAGCTCATAGGTCTTTTCGTCATCCAGCGGGATTTGCCCGATGTCGTTTTCCGCCCCCTCGAAGGGCTCGTAAATCGTGCTGCCGTCTTGCGCGATATGCAGGTCGCGCCCCTCGGCGTGAATCTGTTCGATGGCGTTTTGAACGACGGTCAGGGTTTTCAGGCCCAGAAAGTCGAACTTCACAAGCCCCGCCTGCTCCACCCATTTCATGTTGAACTGCGTGGCCGGCATGTCCGAGCGCGGGTCTTGGTAAAGCGGCACCAACTCATCCAGAGGCCGGTCACCGATCACAACCCCCGCGGCATGGGTCGAGGCATTCCTAAGCAGCCCCTCCACCTGCATCCCATATTTCAAAAGGCGGTCGACCACCTCTTCGCTGCGCGCCTCTTCGCTCAGGCGCGGCTCATCCTTGAGGGCCTTTTCGATGGAGACCGGTTTCACCCCCTCCACCGGGATCATCTTCGACAGGCGGTCCACCTGCCCGTATGGCATCTGCAAGACCCGGCCGATATCCCGCACCGCCGCCTTCGACAGCAGCGCGCCGAAGGTGATGATCTGCCCCACCTTGTCGCGGCCGTATTTTTCCTGAACGTACTGGATCACCTCCTCGCGGCGATCCATGCAGAAGTCGATATCGAAGTCAGGCATGCTGACCCGCTCAGGATTAAGGAACCGCTCGAACAGCAGGCTATAGCGCAGCGGGTCAAGGTCGGTGATCGTCAGGGCATAGGCCACCAGAGATCCCGCGCCCGACCCCCGCCCCGGCCCCACGGGTATGTCATGCTCCTTGGCCCATTTGATAAAATCGGCCACGATCAGGAAATAACCCGGAAACCCCATCCCCTCGATGATATCCAGCTCGAAATCCAGCCGCTTGTGATAGTCCTCGACGCTGGTGGCGTGCGGGATCACGGCCAATCGCGCCTCAAGCCCTTCCTTGGCCTGACGGCGCAATTCCTCCACCTCGTCATCGGCGAACCTCGGCAGGATCGGATCACGCCGATAGGCCCCGAAGGCACAGCGCTTGGCAATCTCCACCGTGTTGTCGATCGCCTCCGGCAGATCGGCAAACAGCGTCGCCATCTCGCCGGGCGTCTTGAAATAATGCTGCGGGGTCAGGCGGCGACGCGGTGCGGACTGATCCACATAGGCCCCCTCGGCCACACAGATCATCGCGTCATGCGCCTCGTACATCTTCTCTTGCGGAAAATAGACGTCATTAGTGGCAACGAGCGGCAGCTCCATGGCATAGGCCATCTCGACAAAGCCCCGCTCGGTCAGTTGCTCGGCCTCGGGTGCGCCATCCTCGCCGGGGTGGCGTTGCAACTCCACATACAACCGATCCCCAAACGCCGCCTTCAGCCGCTCCATCAGGGCCTGCGCCGCGGGCCGCTGCCCGGCCTGCAACAGACGTCCCACCGGCCCGTCCGGCCCGCCCGTCAGGCAAATGACCGACCCGACATGGCGCTCCAATTCCTCCACCGTGACATGCGGCAATTGCCCATCCCCACGCAGGTAAAGGCAGGAATTGAGCTTCATCAGATGCTCATAGCCTTCCTCGTTTTGCGCCAAGAGGACCACAGGCGCGGGCGGTTTGGGCCTCTCGCCGGGTTGGGCTTGCACATATTCCACATCCACCTGACAGCCCATGATCGGCTGCACACCGTCGCCTTGGGCGGACACGGAAAACTCAAGGGCGGCGAACATGTTGTTGGTATCGGTCACCGCCACGGCGGGCATCCCCGCCTCGGCGCACAGACCGGGCAGCTTTTTCAACCGCACTGCCCCTTCCAGAAGCGAATACTCGGTATGGACACGAAGATGGATGAATCGGGGCTCACTGCTCATTGCATGACATTAGCCCGCCCCGCACTTGTGCAAAAGAGGCCACGGCACCGCTTGCTGAAAAACAGTGCAATTGGTGCCGCACCGCGCGGAAAAGCGTCACAGCCCCATTGCCCATGGCACCGCCCCTGCGATATTGGGTGGCAACTCTGCTCAAGACTTCATCGGAATATCACCGCGTGAACACGACTTTGCTCACCATCTCGGGACTGACCAAGGCCTATCCCGGGGTCGTGGCGAACGATGACGTGTCTTTCGATATCGCGCCAGGCGAGGTGCATGCGCTTCTGGGCGAAAACGGCGCGGGCAAATCCACGCTGGTCAAGATGATCTACGGCCTCGTCAAACCCGACAGCGGCCGGATGACCCTGCACGGCAAAACCTTCACACCCTCCGAACCGCGCGCGGCCCGCGCGGCGGGGGTGGCCATGGTGTTCCAGCACTTTTCGCTCTTCGATGCGCTCAGCGTGGCCGAAAACGTGGCCTTGGGCATGGAAAACCCGCCGCGCCTGCGTGACCTCGCGGGGCAAATCCGCCGGGTGTCGGAAACATATGGCTTGCCGCTCGACCCGCACCGCATGGTAGGCGATCTTTCGGCGGGCGAACGCCAACGCGTGGAAATCATCCGCTGCCTGCTGCAAGACCCGCGCCTGCTGATAATGGACGAACCTACCTCCGTGCTGACCCCGCAAGAGGTGGACATCCTCTTCGAGACCCTGCGCAAACTCACCGCCGAAGGGGTGGCGATCCTCTATATCTCGCACAAGCTGGAAGAGATTCGCGCGCTCTGCGACCGCGCCACGATCCTGCGTCAGGGGCGCAACGTGGGCACTTGTATCCCCCGCGACACCTCAGCGCGCGATATGGCGCAAATGATGGTCGGTAACAGCTTCGAGGCCCCCGACCGCGAAGGGCGCACGCCCGGCGGCGTGGCGCTTGACGTCACCGGCCTGTCACTGCCCGCGCCCTCGGCCTTCGGCACACCACTTCGCAACATTCACTTCGCCGTGCGCGAAGGCGAAATCCTTGGAATTGGCGGCGTCGCGGGTAACGGCCAGGATGAACTGCTGGCCGCGCTCTCGGGCGAGACGCGCAGCGCCGCGCGCGCCATAACCCTGCGCGGCCACCCTATCGGGCGAAAAGGGCCCGCCACGCGCCGCCGCATGGGCCTGCTCACCGCCCCCGAGGAACGGCTGGGCCACGCCGCCGCCCCGGACATGAGCCTGACGGAAAACGCCCTGCTCACCGGGGCAGACCGTGAAAACCTGCTGAGCCGCGGCTTCATCCGCTGGCCCGCCACCCGCGCCTTCGCCACCCGGGTGATCGACCGCTTCGACGTGCGCACACCGGGGCCGGACACGGCGGCCCGCGCCCTGTCGGGCGGCAACCTGCAAAAATTCGTCATTGGCCGCGAGGTTCTGCAACGCCCCGAGGTTCTGGTCGTCAACCAGCCCACATGGGGCGTCGATGCCGCCGCCGCCGCCGCGATCCGCCAAGCCCTGCTGGACCTCGCCGCCCACGGCAGCGCGATCTTGTGCATCAGCCAAGACCTCGACGAGCTGATGGAAATCTCCGACCGTTTCGCCGCGCTCAACGAAGGGCGCCTGTCGGCGGCCATGCCCACGCAAGAGCTCAGTCTCGAAGAAATCGGCCTGATGATGGGCGGCGCCCATGGCATGGAGGTGGCGCATGGCTGATCGCGTCCAACAGAGATTTCATGCCTCCGGCGGGGATATTTCTGAACAGAAGAAGGGGCCGCTCCACTCTTCTTCTGTTCATAAATATCCCGGGGGAGTCGCCCGCAGGGCGGCGGGGGCAGCGCCCCCCAACCACGTCGATGAGACGCGCCCATGCTGAAACTTGAAAAACGCCCCCAACCCTCGCACGTCTGGACATGGGTCGCGCCGCTTCTGGCGGTGGTGCTGACCATGCTCTTGGGCGGCGCGCTCTTCGCCGCGCTTGGCAAAGACCCGGTCGAGGCCATCGCCACGATCTTCTGGCAACCGCTCTTTGGCGAACACGCCTTCTATTACCGCCCACAGCTTCTGGTCAAAGGCGCGCCCTTGGTGCTGATCGCCATCGGCCTTGCCTTGGGGTTCAAGGCGGGTATCTGGAACATCGGGGCCGAGGGGCAATATATCATCGGCGCGCTCACCGGGGCCGCCGTGGGGCTGGCCTTCTATCCACTGGAGGCGTGGTACATTTTCCCGCTCATGGTGCTGGCGGGGGCCTTGGGCGGCTGGCTTTGGGCGATGATACCAGCGCTTCTGCGCGTGCAGTTTGGCACCAATGAAATTCTCGTCTCGCTCATGCTGGTCTACGTGGCCGAGCAATTGCTGGCGGCCATGGCGCTGGGCACCCTGCGCAACCCCGAGGGCGGGGGCTTTCCCGGTTCGCGCAACCTTCAGCAATACGCCTCTGCCGCCAACCCGGAGCTGATCGCGGGCACCGGCATGCATTGGGGCGTGGTGACGGCCTTCATTGCCGTGATCCTGACCTATGTGCTGCTGACGCGGCATGTGCTGGGCTTTCATATCCGCGTCACCGGGGCCAGCCCCCGCGCGGCGCGCTTTGCCGGCGTGATCCCGGCGCGGCTCGTGCTGATCTGCCTTGGCCTGTCGGGCGCGCTGGCAGGCATGGCAGGC
>DATFKJ010000459.1:0-2765 GCA_035268705.1 Roseovarius sp.
CGTTCCGGCCACGCAGGCCTTGGGGGCGCTGCCCCCAAACCCCCGGGATATTTCGGGCAAGAAGAAAAGGCATGGGTGCATGAATGATCCCTTCTTGATCGGTGAGGCGATGACCGGCGGCTATGGACGCGGTGGGCCGGATATTCTGCATGACTGCACGATTGCAGTAAATCGCGGTGAGATCGCCGTGATTGTCGGGCCGAATGGGGCGGGCAAATCCACCGCGATGAAGGCGGTTTTCGGTATGCTTGACCTGCGTGAGGGGCAAGTGCGGTTGGATGGGCAGGATATCACCGCACTCAGCCCTCAGGAACGGGTGCGCCACGGCATGGGGTTTGTGCCGCAGACCAACAATATCTTCACCTCGATGACGGTGGAGGAGAACCTTGAGATGGGGGCCTTCATACGCGAGGACGATATTTCGGGCACCATGGAGCAGGTGTTCGATTTGTTCCCCATTTTGCGCGACAAGCGCGCGCAGGCGGCGGGCGAGCTTTCGGGCGGGCAACGTCAACAGGTGGCCGTAGGCCGCGCCCTGATGACCCAGCCCAAGGTCCTGATGCTGGATGAACCCACGGCGGGTGTCAGCCCCATCGTGATGGATGAGCTGTTTGACCGGATCATCGAGGTGGCGCGCACCGGGTTGCCGGTGTTGATGGTGGAACAGAACGCGCGGCAAGCGCTTGAGATCGCCGACAAGGGCTATGTTCTGGTGCAGGGGCGCAATGCGCATACAGGTTCGGGCAAGGAACTCTTGGCCGATGCCGAGGTGCGGCAGAGTTTCCTCGGCGGATGAGGAGCCGGTTGCATATCCCCGCCGTGTTGATGGCCGTTTCAGTTGCGGGACCTGTCATGGGGTTGACCTGCGTGGCGGAGACGCAATGCCGGGGGGATGCCGAGCGGATGTGTGCGCCCTCGGCCCTCTCGATCGTGGTCGAGCGGCGCGACGCATGGGTGGATCTGTGGATTGATCGGCAGGGGCCATATCGTGCCGATCTTGTGCGCAGCGCCCATGAGACACGGCTGACACTGCCCTTGTTCAAAGGTCACGAGATGATTGTGCAGGGTGACGGCAGCTTCTTGTATCGGGGCAATCGCGGCAAGCGGTACAGCGGTCGCTGTGAGGGGGAATTGTGATGCGTTGTTATTGGGAGTGCCGGGGATGATCGACCTTCTGAACGCCATCGTGGCGCTTTCGAATTTCGTGCTGGTGCCGGCGGTGACCTATGGCAGCCAGTTGGCGCTTGGCGCGCTTGGCGTCACGCTGATTTACGGTATCTTGCGGTTTTCCAATTTCGCCCATGGCGACACCATGGCCTTCGGCACCATGGTGACGATCCTTGTGACATGGGGCTTGCAGGCCGCGGGGGTGAGTTTCGGACCGCTTCCCACGGCCCTTCTGGCCCTGCCATTCGGTATCGCGGGTTGCATGGCGCTGGTTCTGGTGACCGACCGGATGGTGTATCGCTTTTACCGCGACCAAAAGGCCAAGCCGGTGATTTTCGTGATCGTCTCGATCGGGGTCATGTTCATCATGAACGGCTTGGTGCGGTTCATCATCGGCCCCGGGGATCAGCGGTTCGCCGATGGCGAACGCTTCATCATTTCGGCCCGGGACTTCAAGGAGATGACAGGACTTCGCGAGGGGCTGGCCCTGAAAACCACCCAAGGCATCACCGTGGTGACGGCGGTGATCGTCGTGGCGCTTTTGTTCTGGTTTCTCAACCGCACGCGGACGGGCAAAAGCATGCGGGCCTATTCCGACAACGAGGATCTGGCACTTTTGTCCGGGATCAACCCTGACCGCGTGGTGATGGTGACGTGGCTGATCGTGGCCGCCTTGGCCACGGTGGCGGGCGTGCTTTATGGGCTGGACAAGAGTTTCAAGCCCTTCACCTATTTCCAGCTTCTGCTGCCGGTTTTCGCCGCGGCGATCGTCGGCGGTTTGGGAAGCCCATTGGGCGCCATTGCCGGCGGCTACGTCATCGCCTTTTCAGAAGTGATGATCACTTATGCGTGGAAAAAGGTGCTGACCTATCTGACACCCGAGGCGCTGGAGCCGGATGGTTTGGTGCAGCTTTTGTCGACCAACTATAAGTTCGCGGTCAGCTTCGTGATCTTGCTGATCGTGCTTCTGTTCCGCCCGACGGGCCTTTTCAGGGGGAAAGCGGTATGAGCGAGAGCGTGAAAAACACGGGCCTCTTCGCGCTGGTGGCGCTTTTGATCGTCGGTACTGGTTTCGTGCAAAGCTGGAACACGGCGCTGTTGATCCTGAACATGGGGCTGATTTCCGCGATCATGTCGCTGGGCCTGAACCTGCAATGGGGATTTGCCGGGTTGTTCAACGTCGGTGTCATGGGCTTCGTGGCCCTTGGCGGTCTGGCGGCAGTTTTGGTTTCGATGCCGCCGGTCCCCGAGGCCTGGGCGGCGGGCGGTGTCGGCGTTCTTGCCGGTTTGCTGCTTGGTGCGGCGGTGATCGTGGCGGCGGGTCTGGCCTACAATCGCATGGCCCCGGGACGCATGCGCGTTCTTGTGATGCTGTCATCCTGGTTGGCGGTTTCTTTGCCTATCGTGGGGTATTCGACCTTGGAGTCGAGGCGGTCGAGGACGTGAACCCGGCGGCCACGGGATACTTGGGCGGGCTTGGCCTGCCGGTTTTGATGGCTTGGCCGGTCGGCGGCCTTTTGGCCGCGGGGGCCGCGTGGATCATCGGCAAGGCGGCCTTGGGGCTGCGTAGTGATTACCTGGCGATTGCGACGCTTGGG
>DATFKJ010000460.1:0-4850 GCA_035268705.1 Roseovarius sp.
CGTGGCCGTCTGGTGAAACCCCGCCTGATAGTGCGCGCGGCCCAACCAGAGGCCGACACGCGTCGCCACTTCGAAGCCGATGCAAACGGCATCGAGGACTGCGGCCCCGGTCTTGGGCTCACAGGCCATTACAGCAGGCAAGACACCCACGGACAAATGCCCGATATGGGCAAAATGTGTATCGTCATAATCCAAGGCGTGCGAAACCGTGCCATTCACCAATGCCGCCGCCCGTGCGGGGACGTGGCCACCGCCGAACAACGCCGCCTGCGCCGTGCCGCCGTCTGCCATGGCTTGCGCCCGCATGATCCGGGCCACGGGCTCGGACGCACCAGCCATTCCGCAGGCCATCCAGTCGTAAAGCGATTGCGCCATGACCCCGCGCGCCTTTTCGGACGGTGACGCGCTGACGACAAAACGCGCAAGATCCTTCGCGGCGCTCATCCGTAAAGCTCGTGGGCGCGCGCCTCGAAGGCCCGCACAACCCGTTGCATGGCCTCATAGAAAAACAGGCCCGCCGCTTTTTGCAGGATCATGTTCTTGAATTCGAAATCCACATCGAAATGCACGATGCAACCGTCTCCATCCTCCTCGAACCGCCAGTTCGAACGCATGTATTTGAACGGTCCGTCCAGATATTCGGTTTCGATCCTCTTATCCCCGGGCCACAGCACAACCCGGCTTCCGAACCGCTCTCGAAAGACCTTGAAACTGATGACCAGATCGGCCTCCATAAGCTTCGATCCATCCGCCTGATCTGTTTCCTTGCGCACCCGCGCCGCCGCCGTCCACGGCAAGAACTTGGGGTAACTGCCCACATCAGCCACAAGGTCATACATCTGTTGCGCCGAGTAAGGCAGTGGGCGGCTTTCGGAATGGGATGGCATGTTCGCAGGACGCCTTGGTTTTCACGTGACAGGTCCGCGCTTTTTCATAGACTGGCCCGCGGAATTCAAGAGGGCGGAATGACCAAGCGACCATATGTGATCGACGAGATGATCGGCAGCGACAGTATAGCCGAGCGGATAGATACGCTCAGCCACGAGATCGAGACCGAATTCCGGGACACCCGGAAACTGGTCGTCGTGGGCCTTTTGCGCGGTTCCTTCATCTTCATCGCCGACCTTGTGCGGCGACTTGAGATGGAGGTCGAGGTGGATTTCATCGAAACCTCGTCCTACGGCAACAGCACCGAATCCAGTCGCGAAGTGCGGATTTTGAAAGACCTGCGCGGCGATATCGAAGGGCGCAACGTGCTGGTGGTCGAAGACATCGTTGATACCGGCCACACATTGGCCCATGTTCTGACGCTCCTGCGCAATCGGCAGCCCGCCAAACTGCGCACCATCGCCCTTTTGGATAAACCTTCACGCCGCGAGGCCAAGGTAACGGCCGATTGGATCGGCTTCACCATTCCCGACGAATTCGTCGTGGCCTACGGCATCGACTATGCCCAAGCGGGCCGAAACCTGCCCTTCATCGGCAAGGTGCGCTTCACGGACGGAGAATGAAGGAAAGAAAATGGCGCACCTGAAAGGATTCGAACCTTTGGCCTCTGCCTTCGGAGGGCAGCGCTCTATCCAGCTGAGCTACAGGTGCTTGTGCGTGCGGCTATAAGACAAAGCGTCCTGCCCTGCAATCGGAAATCAGGGGGCTTGAACAATCCAATATTCCGGGTCCCTATGGCATGACCATTAAGGAAACACGAAAAGATATGCGCAATACGCCCCTTTGGCTTTTGGTTTTTCTGCAAGCCGCCGTATCCGCGGCCAGCCTGATCGTTGAAATCGTCGCAGGCCGCATGCTGGCACCCTACGTTGGCATGTCGCTTTACACTTGGACGGCGATCATCGCGGTGGTTTTGGCGGGGTTTTCTGCCGGGCATTGGCTGGGCGGCCGATGGGCAGAAAAACCAAGTGAAAGGGCCATGGCGCTTACGGGCTGGGCGCTTCTGGCCGCTGCTGTGACAACGGCGCTGGCGGGGATGCTCTTGCGACTTGGGGCGGGGCCGGTGCTGGCCCTGACGGATAACCCCCTTTGGGCCATCACCCTGCTTTGCACGCTGGCCTTTTTCGCGCCGTCGTTCTTTGCCGGTGTCCCTGCACCGGTTTTGGCGCAAATTGCGGTCAGCCGCGCCGAACAGTCGGGCCGTGCGCTTGGCGCGATGTTTGCCGCAGGCGCAATTGGCGCGATTGCCGGAACGCTTCTTGCCGGGTTCCTGTTCATCGCATGGCTGGGCAGCAGCCTGACCATGGCGATCGTCGCCGTGGCCTATGTTCTGGGGGCGGTTCTTTGCTTCTGCCTCGCTCGCGGCTTGGCGCGTTTGCCGGTCGCCTCGGTCGCGGCTCTTGCCCTCGCGCTTTCAACCTATACCGCCACCCAAGCCAGCCCCTGCGACAGCGAAAGCCGCTATTTCTGCATCCGTACGGAAAATATCGGCGCCGATCCAAACAGCCCCGTGAATCTCATGGTGATCGACCATTTGGCCCACGGTATCAGCGCCCGAGACCTACCGCGCGTCATGTTCACCGATTTCGCCGCCATGCTGGATGGCTTGGCCCGAATGCGTATGGGCGAGCGCCCCTTCTCGGCGTTCTTTGTCGGCGGCGGAAGTTATTCCATACCCCGCGCATGGGCCGATCGCGGCACGGGGCCACTTACAGTGGCCGAGATCGACCCCGAGGTCACGCGCATCGCCGCCCGCGATTTCTGGTTCGACCCCACCACCGCCACGGTCCTGACCGAAGACGCCCGCCGCGCGCTACTAATCCGGCCAAAGGCGCGCTATGACGTGATCGTGGGCGACGCCTTCACCGATATCGCTGTGCCGTCGCACCTCATCACGCGGGAGTTCTTTGAACTGGTCCGTGCCCGCCTCAACCCCGGCGGGGTCTTTGTGATGAACGTGATCGACTTCGAAGACCGGCTTCAGGCCCTCGCCTCGGTTCATGCCACCTTGGCCTCGGTTTTTCCCAATGTGGAAATCTGGACCGAACAACGCAGGCCACAGCCCGGGCAGCGCATGGTCTTTGTCCTTGTGGCGTCCGCTACTCAAAGCCCGGTTGATAACCTCACGCGCCCCGCGCCCGAACCAACCAAATATGGCGCACTTGGCCGCGGATTTACCGAGGGCCTTCTTTCACGAAAAAAACCGCTGATCCTGACAGATGATTACGCCCCTATCGACCGCCTGCTTGGTCCGGGCTAAACCCTAGCCAAACAACTCATGCGCCAATTCCAGCGCGTCGACCAGCGTATCAACCTCATCGGTTGTGTTGTACATTCCGAACGACGCCCGGCAGGTGGCCGTGACCCCCAGATGATCCATCAAAGGTCCGGCGCAATGGTGGCCCGCGCGCACGGCGACGCCTTTCTTGTCCAGAATGGTGCTGATGTCATGGGCATGGGCCGCCCCTTCCATTGTGAACGAGAATATCGCCGCCTTGTCCGCTCGTGTGCCTTGCAGGTGCAGCCAATTCAGGCCGGTCAACCGCTCCTGCGCGTAGCGGCTCAGCGTATCCTCATGGGCGGCAATCGCCTCCATGCCCACGTCCATCATATACTCAAGCGCCACGCCAAGGCCGATGGTCTGGACGATCCCCGGCGTACCGGCCTCGAACTTCATGGGCGGGTCGTTATAGGTCACTTCGTCCTTGCTGACCTCACGGATCATGTCACCGCCCCCCATGAACGGGCGCATTTCGGCCAACCGATCCTTGTGTACGAAAATCGCTCCCGAGCCTGAGGGGCCATACAATTTATGCCCCGTGATCGCATAGAAATCACAGCCCAGGTCGTCGACATTCACCGGCATATGCACCGCCGCTTGTGAGCCATCCACCAGAACCGGCACGCCCTTTTCGTGCGCCGCATCGCAAATGGCCTTCACATCCACCTTGGTGCCCAGAACATTCGACAAATGCGTGATCGCCACCAGTTTGGTTTTCGGGCCGATGGCATCAATCACCTTCTGGGGGTCCAGATGCCCGGTGGCATCCACATCCACCCAACTGAGGTTGACGCCCTGCCGTTCACGCAGGAAATGCCACGGCACGATATTGGCGTGATGCTCCATCACCGACAGAAGAATCTCATCGCCCGCCTCCATGCGCGGCATGGCCCAGCCATAGGCGACCATGTTGATCCCTTCCGTGGTGCCGGAATTCAGGATGATCTGATCCTCGTCCGCCACCCCCAGAAATTTTGCGATAATCCCGCGCACGCCTTCGTATTTCTCGGTCGCCAGATTGCTCAGGTAATGCAGGCCCCGATGCACATTAGCGTATTCCTCGGCATAGCCCTTGGTGACCGCATCAATCACCACCTGAGGCTTCTGCGCACTCGCGCCGTTGTCCAGATAGACCAGCGGCTTACCGTTCACTTCACGCGACAGGATCGGGAAATCGGCACGTATCTTTTCTACATCCAGCATTTCAAGTCGTCCCAACGAAGACCGAGGCCACCACCCCGATGAAAATTGACAGGCCAATCGTCGCCCCGATAACCGACACGATCAAGACCGCGGCGGCCTTCACCATGCTTTCAAAGCCATGCGCCACATCCAAGGATGAAACCACGGCCCAGACCCACCAAACCGCCATCGCGAGGATGAGAATTGAGCTTACGAATGGCAACAAAGCACCTAGCACTACGATGCCCAGCATCAAGCAGAAGGTCACCGCCTGCAGCCAAGTGAAGATCGCCAGAATATCGACAAGGCGACCGATGCCGCCGAACGTCCGCCCGACCCAGAACAGCACGAAAACCGTAACAACCGCACGCGCCCATTGCAAAAGCGCAAAAATCAGCGGTGCATCATAGGCGGGCATCGTGCGCAACAGGTCGCCCAT
>DATFKJ010000461.1:0-3909 GCA_035268705.1 Roseovarius sp.
CGCCGGGGCGTGAGGCGCTGTCTTCTTACCGGTTGCGCGATGATGTGCCGCCCGTTGCTGGACTGAGCATGGTGGCTCGCGATCCGGATGGGATTCTGGCCGGGGCGATCCGGTTCTGGCCGGTGTGGGTGGCGGGCCAAAGGGTTCTGTTGCTTGGGCCGGTGGCGGTTCACCCAACCCGGCAGGGCGAGGGGCTTGGCGGCGGATTGATCCGCGAAAGCCTGCATCTGGCCGAGGATCAGGGCTGGAACCGGGTCTTGCTGGTGGGTGATGCGCCCTATTATGGGCGGTTCGGGTTTGCCAAGTTGGAGGGCGTACAGATGCCGCCCCCCACCAACCCCGAACGCGTTCTGGGCCGAGAATTAGCCCCCGGTGCATGGCAGGGCATATCCGGTTTGGTGGAACGCGGCGCTTGAAATTACCGCGCTTTGCCCTGATCTATAAAGGGTGTCAGTTTTGGGGGCTCCCTTGGAAATCATTGAAAAACAAATAGATAGCGATGAAATGGAGCGCCGCCTGCGCGCACTGGCGCAGACCCATGCCGGGGCCTCGAACGCCGGGATTCAGGTGCTGAACCTGATCGGCGGGCAGGCCGAAAGCCTGCTGGACCGATTGCCGCCGCAGGTGCGGGGGCGCTTGGGCGAGGGCACGGAAAGCGCGCTGAAAATCGCCATGGAGGCGGCGCACCGGTCCCGCGATGTGGTTGGCGAAAGCCCCGGTTGGATGACCCGCGCGGTGACCACGGCGATGGGGGCGGCGGGCGGCTTTGGCGGCTTGCCAAGTGCGATGGCGGAATTGCCGGTGACCACCACGGTGCTACTGCGCGCGATACAGGATGTCGCGATTGAGCACGGGTTCTCGGCGCAGGAACAAGGCGTTCGTCATGACTGCCTTCAGGTTTTCGCGGCGGCTGGCCCCTTGGATCATGACGACGGGGCCGATCTGGCGTTTCTGAGTACGCGTGTGGCGGTGACGGGGGCGAGCGTGCAGGCGGTGATCGCGCGTGTCGCGCCCCGCTTGGCCACGGTGCTGGGGCAGAAGCTCGCGGCGCAGACGGTGCCGATCCTCGGCGCGGCGGCGGGGGCGGCCACGAATTACGCCTACACGAGCTATTACCAGAAGATGGCGCAGGTGCATTTCGGGCTGCGCCGCTTGGCGATTGACGCGGACCGGGACCACGGTGAACTGGTCGAGGAGTTCCGGGCCTTGGTGATCCGTCCTCCGGTCAAACGGGCCTGAGAGGTGAAGGACGGGCAAGCGTCTTCGAAGACGCTTGGAAAAAGGGGTTTCGAAACCCCTTTGCGCGCCCTTTGCAAAGGGCGCAGGCCAAGCATTTTCGAAAATGCTTGGTGGTGGTCCCGCCTCAGTAGGGGTGGTCTTCACCGTCGTAGGTTTTGAAGCAGCCAGTGGTCTCCAGATTTAGATCCTCGAAACGCTCGACCAGGCCCGCGGCGGAGTCTTGAACCGTGATCGCCGCGGTCTCGCCGCCCATGTCGGTTTTGACCCAGCCGGGGTGATAGATGCCCACGGCGATGCCCAAGGGGGCCAAATCCGTGGCCAGGTTCCGCCCGAGGTTCAAGGCGGCGGCCTTCGAGGATCGGTAGATATAGCTGCCGCCGGGGGCGCGGGTATGGCTTGCCATCTGGCTGGAGATGATCGCCAGTTTCGCGCCGCTGTCCATTTGCAGGTTGGGCAGGAGTGATTGCACCGTCACGAAGACGCCGGTGACATTGGCCGCGAAGGTTTCGGCCCACATTTCGGCGGGGTAGCCCGCGGCGAGATTTTCGTGCTTGTCGAGGTAGACACCCGCATTGCAGATCAGCAGATCAATCGGCCGACCGTCCAGTGCGCGCGCAAGGGCGGCTTGGCTGTCGGGGTTGGTCACGTCAAGGGGCGCGAATTCTCCGCCGCTGCGCGAGGTGCCGGTCACGTCATGGCCAGCGGCGGTGTAGCGATTGTAAAGTTCACGGCCGATGCCACGGTTCGCGCCGGTGATGACGATATGCATGTCGCTGATCCTTTCCGCCTGATGCCAGTGGCGGTCATGCGGCCCCAGGCCCGGCGGATTGTCAACCGGCGATCAGTTCGATTTGCGCCCCGGCACGAAGGGCAGGGGGGCCACCGGAACGCCATCTTCGATCAGCTTGCGGGCCTCTTCCGGCTTGGCCTCGCCATAAATCGCCCGTTCGGGGGAGAGGCCGTCATGGATATCGCGCGCCTCGCGCACGAAATTCACGCCGACGTAATCGGCGTTGTCCTCGATCTTCTTGCGCAATTCGGTCATGGCCTGTTCGGCGGGATTGGCCGGGGTGCTGAGCGGGCCGGTCGCGTTTTGCGCCGGTGTCGCATCGGGGGCTTTCGCCTTGGACCGGCTGGCTTGCACGCGGGGGGCCATCATCGCTTTGTCCACCTGTGTGGAGCCGCATTGCGTACAGGCGACCATACCCGCAGCCTTCAACTTGTCGAAGGCGTCGGAGGATTGGAACCAACTGTCGAAGCGGTGGTCGTTTTCACATTTCAGGGTAAAATGAATCATACGTTAACCCGAGAGAACCATCGGGTGATACTTATGCCTTTGGGTCGATTGATCAAGCGCCCGTGTCATGCCTTGCGCGGCAAAAGCAGGGGGTCGAAACTGCGCAGGATTTGCGCCAGTTCCGGTTCCGACACGCGTTGGGCGGCCCTTTTCGGGCGCATCCATTTGCGTTTGCGTTGTCCCGCTTCGGGGAAATCCGAGGCCAGTGATTTGACCCGCACCGGGTAGACAAGCGCCACGCAGGGCAGGAATTGCTTGGGGCCCATCCATTTGCGATAGGAATAGAGCCCAAGACAAAGGTCTATGGGTTTGCCGATCACGCCCGCCTCTTCCCAGGCTTCGGTCATGGCGCTTTGCGCCGGGGTCTTGCCATCCATCGGCCAGCCCTTGGGAATGATCCAGCGGCGCGAGGCGCGGCTGGTGATCATCAGGATTTCGGGTTTGTTCTTGTTCATCCGAAAGCAGAGCGCAGCAAACTGCGTGCGCACATCGCTTTTATGCCCCGCACGAAGGGAGATCGGTAATTGTTTAATCGTATGAAGCGTCATCTGGGCCTTTCCCTTGCGCTTCTCTGCTCGAAACATGCCTAATTATACTAGATGTCGTGGGTCTATGCTAGGAATTTTCACCAGACTTAATTCTGAGTAAAAGAATCGGAATTGACAAATCCGACTAAAATGGTAATGAATTTGATATTGCCCAGCCAACCACTGCGGTCAGCCCGGCGCAGCCTGTGACAGCAACGGGAGACAGCCGATGAGACAGCACCCCCCTTCACCTTATCCCCTCGCTTCGGCGGGAGTGCCGAAACGTGAGGATCTTTTGCAGGAGGCCATCGCCGGCCACTGGCCCGGTGAAGCCTGGCTTGAGAAGGTTCTGGACCGGATGGAGGCCCGGCGATGATCCGGGCGCAAAGCAAATCCGAGCCCGAGTTGAGGCCTGACCCCAAGTGCCATGATGCCCGCAGCCTGACCATGGGCGGAACGACGGCGACCATCGTTTTGGACGGCAAGCTTTATACCCTGCGCATCACGCGGGCGGGAAAGCTGATTCTGACGAAGTGAGGTCGTTGCAGGTGGCTCAGACAGGTTCGGCCCCGATATGGGCCGGGCCGATGTATCCCTGACAAATCAAAGGATGAAAAGATGATGACAGGATGGACGATATCCGCACCTTCGCGCGTGGCGGTGACGGTTTTTGCGATTGCGCTTGGGGGGGCTATTGGTGCCCATGCCAGTGATGTGGACCATTACGAAGGCGAGCCGTCGGAAACTCTGGAGCAGGCGGTGGAGAATTTCACCACCTATAACGTCAAGCTGACCGAGGTGCTGGAGCGTGATACGCTGAGCATGGCGGATATTCAGGAGGTGCAT
>DATFKJ010000462.1:0-4842 GCA_035268705.1 Roseovarius sp.
TCGGCGGAGGTTCCCACGCCGTTGCGGACATAAAGGCTGTCGCTGTCATTCAGGAAACGCGGGTGCAGCCCGCCGTCGATCACCAGCATGGGGCCGGATTGCGAGGCATAGGAGCAGCTTGGCTTTTCCTCGACATAACGCTTGGTCTCGATGACCTGCGCGCCGTCATCCCCCACGCAGAACACGCCATTGGGCAAAAGACCAAAATTGCCGGGACCATCAGATGTTATGACCCTTCGCGCTTCTTTGCCGTCTTCAAGGTAATGGCCCACTGGGGTGCGATCTTGGTGATACATCCCGGCATTCATGGCGAAGATCAGGATTTCGCCACGCGCCTCACTGAGCGTTTCGACGTTGTTGAAGCTGCCCAGAGGTTTGCCGGTTTCGGGGTCATTCAGGAACAGCCGGATGGTTTCACGCGTCGTGTCGACTCTGCAAATGGTATACGCCGCGCCATCATGGTCCAGACGACTGCACTCTACGGCAAGGGCCGGACTTGCCATGGCAATGAGCGTCGCGAGACACCACGCGAAGCGCCTAGCCTTCAACATCCCGGCGAACTTTTTCTTGGGAAAACAGGCGGCGGGTTTCATCCATTTGATCGAAGGTCTTATCGAGGCGAAAGCGCAAATCGGGGGCGTACTTCAGATCAAGTTTCTTGCCGATGAGGCGACGCAACTCACTTTTGTTTCGCGCCAGCAACTCGATCAGATCATCCTGCCCTTCACCGCCCAAGGGCATCACATAGGCCGTGGCGATCTTGAGGTCGGGAGAGGTGCGCACCTCGCCCACTGTCACCGACATGCGGTTCAGATCGGGGTCATGGATATCACCACGCATCAGAACCTCGGACAGTGTCCGGCGGATCAACTCGCCGACGCGAAGTTGCCGTTGTGAAGGGCCGGGCCCGTCATGAAACTTGTTCTTTGCCATGCCTCGCATCTAATCGCTCGGGCTGGTTTTGCCAAGCGATGATCGTCAGTGGTTTACGTGAGGCCGCCACAACAAAGCGACTTTGCCAATCGCATCTGCCCGCGCTATGCAAGGCGCAGCAAGAACGGGAGATACAAACGATGACAGACCTGCCGGGTATCGTGGTGACAGGCGCCTCGGGGCGCATGGGGCAGATGTTGATCCGTACCATCGTGGAAAGTGGGCGCGCGCGGCTGGTGGGGGCGTTGGAGCGCAAGGGCCATGACTGGATCGGGCGCGACGTGGGCACAGCCATGGGAGGTGCCCAAATGGGTGTGACAGTGACGGACGATCCGCTGGAGGCCTTCGCCAAAGCGCATGCGGTTATTGATTTTACCGCCCCCGCCGCAACAGTGGAATTCGCGGGCATCGCCGCGCAAGCGCGCTGTGTTCACGTGATTGGCACCACCGGCATGAGTGACGACGACCTTGCCAAGATCAAGACCGCGGCCCGTCACGCTGTCGTGGTCCGAGCCGGCAACATGAGCCTTGGGGTCAACCTGTTGGTTCAATTGACCCAAAAGGTGGCTGCGGCACTGGACGAAGATTTCGACATCGAGGTGATCGAGTATCACCACAACCAAAAAGTCGACGCGCCCTCCGGGACGGCCTTGATGCTGGGGCAAGCTGCGGCCGATGGTCGGGGTGTCGATCTTGAAGCCGTTTCGGACCGGGGGCGCGACGGGATAACCGGCAAACGCGAACGCGGGCACATTGGCTTTCACGCAATCCGAGGCGGTGACATCGTGGGGGAGCATGATGTTCTGTTCGCCGCCACGGGCGAGCGGATCACCCTGCGCCACGTCGCCAGCGACAGGGCGGTTTTCGCCCGTGGCGCATTGAAGGCGGCGCTTTGGGGGCAGGGACGTGGCCCCGGCGAATATGACATGCTGGATGTGCTGGGCCTGAACGAAAACTGATCCGGTTTCCCTTGGGTCACGTAGCAATCGTGTATGCCGAAGGAGCGTGACCCATGAAACGTGCATTCGCACTCGTTCTCGCGATGGTCTTGGCACCGCCCGCAAGCGCCGAAGGCTTTTCACAAATTTCCGAAAAGGGCGCGTTCGTTTCGCTTGTCGAAGGTCGCGAGCTTACCCGTTTTGGTATCAAGCTGGACGTCACCCGGGATGGTCGGATCAAGGGCCGTGCCTTCGGACGTGATGTGACAGGCGCATGGCGCTGGCGGTCGGGATATTTCTGTCGTGATCTGTACTGGGGACAGATGGACCTTGGGCCGAATTGTCAGGCGGTGAAGGTTCAAGGGCGAACCATGCGCTTCATCTCGGACCGTGGCACAGGGCAATTTGCCGATTTGCAGTTGCGCTGAATCCTGCGCTGCAATCCCTTACAAGTCACGCTCTATTCATCGAAATAGGCATTTTTGAAAGGTCGGCCTAGTTGTCCTTACCGGAGTGGCTCCAGTGCTGCACCCGCGTGTGTTTCACTGTTTTTCAAGCACGGCCCCGTGATCCGCAGGCACCGCAGGGCGGAGGGATTCCAAATCTGCAACGATGTGATGGTTGCCTGCCCTTCTTGGCGCGCGTTACAAACCGCAAACGGCTTCGCCTTCAAAGGTGAGCCTTTGGTTGCAAGCTGGTGAAAGGCGACGACATGGACTTCAGCATTTCCACGGACCTCGAAGAAATCCGCCGCCGCGTAGCGGAGTTCGTTGAGGAGCGCCTGATCCCGCTTGAGGCTGACAGAGCAAACTACGATGCCCATGAAAATATCGCGCTGGACGTTCTTGAGCGCGAGCGCGCGGCCGCGCGTGACGCAGGGCTTTGGTGTTTGCAGATGCCGCAAGAGCTTGGCGGTGGGGGGCTGTCCAAGGCTGGCATGGCAGTGATCTATGAAGAGATGAACCGCTCGATCTTCGGGCCGGTGGTCTTCAACTCGGCCGCGCCGGATGACGGCAACATGATGGTTCTCGGGGCCTTGGGAACAAAGGCACAGCGCGAGCGTTGGCTGGACCCGATCATGCGTGGCGAGGTGCGCTCGGCCTTTGCGATGACCGAGCCCGCGCCGGGGGGTGGATCGGACCCCGGTATGATGTTGACCCGCGCAGAGAAGCGGGGCGACCGATATGTCGTGCATGGGCGCAAGTGGTTCATCACCGGCGCCGACGAGGCGGCGCATTTCATTCTTGTGGCGCGCACCTCGGATGATGCGAAGCGCGGGCATACGGCCTTTCTGTTTCACCGGGATGACCCGGGTTGGTCGATTGAGCGGCGCATTCCGATCATGGGACCGGAAGAGCATGGCGGCCATTGCGAGATGGTGTTCGAGGGTTTGGAAATTCCCGCCGAGAACGTGCTTCTGGAAGAGGGGCGCGGCATGAAAGTGACGCAGACCCGCCTGGGGCCTGCGCGCCTGACACATTGCATGCGGTGGTTGGGGCTTGCCAAACGCTGCATGGAGATTGCCACGGCGTATGCCGAAACGCGCGAAGGCTTTGGACAGCGCCTGATCGAGCGCGAAAGCGTGGCGCAAATCCTTGGTGACGTTGCGATGCGGATCGAAGTGGGGCGGTTGCTCGTCATGAAGGCTGCGCAGGAAATCGACCGGGGCGGCTTTGCCCGCAAGGAGATTTCCATGGCCAAGATTCAGGTGGCCAATGTCCTGCACGATGCCGCCGATGCGGCGATCCAGATAAACGGTGCCCGCGGATACTCCAAGGATACCGTCGTGGAGTGGATATACCGCTATGCCCGGCAGGCCCGGCTTGTCGACGGGGCCGACGAGGTACACCGCATGGTCCTGAGCCGTGAACTGCGCGCCGAAGGGCGTGATTTCTGGGCTTGGGATGTGGCCGGGACTCAGGCATGAGCGATAGTGATTTCGACCCGGCGCGCCTTCAGAAGGTGTTGGATGAGAGGCTTGGCACCGCGCCCATCAGCGAGTTGGCCCGCATATCGGGCGGACAGTCGAACCCGACCTATTTCGTGACGCATGGCACAAGGCGGATGGTGCTGCGCAAACAGCCTAATGGGGACATTCTTCGGGGGGCGCATGCCATTGACCGCGAATACCGGGTGATCAAGGCCCTTGGCCCGACGGGGGTGCCGGTGCCGAACGTGGTGCTTTTTCATGATGACCCCGAAGCGCTTGGAACCCCGTTTTACTTGATGGAACGGTTGCAGGGACGGGTTTTCGAGGACTGCGCGCTGCCCGGTATCGACCCGGAGGAGCGCCGCGCGATTTATCTTGGGATGGCGGATGCCATGGCCAAGATGCATGCCGTTGATCCGGCGCAGGTGGGGCTTGGCGATTTTGGCAAGCCCGGCAACTACTTTGCGCGGCAGGTCGGACGGTGGACCAAGCAGTTGCAAGGCTCCACCGGTGAGCCGATCCCCGAACTGCATGAATTGTCCCTTTGGTTGCAGGAAAACCTGCCCGAGGATGACGGGCAGAGCCGGATTGCACATGGCGATTTCCGCCTTGGAAACTTGATGTTTCACCCCACAGAGCCACGGGTGATCGCGATCCTGGATTGGGAGTTGTCGACGCTTGGCCACCCCTTGGCTGACCTAGGATATTGCTGCATGACGTGGCACACGACGCCGGAAGAATACGGCGGCATCCGTGGCCTTGACCTGAAGGCGCTTGGCATCCCGTCCAAGCAGGGGTTCGTGGCCCGGTACGAAGGGCAATCGGAGGCGGGTCAGTTGACGGATTTCCACGTCATATTCTCGCTTTTCCGGTTTGGCGTGATCTTCGTGGGCATTGCCGACCGCGCCCGCGCCGGGACGGCGGCGGGCAAGAATGCCGATCAGCTTGCGCCGCTGGCGCAGGCGCTGGGGCGGCGGGGGCTGGAGCTTCTGGCGGATTGAGGGGATCAGAACGAGGGGCGCACGAATCGGGTCTAACCCA
>DATFKJ010000463.1:0-9060 GCA_035268705.1 Roseovarius sp.
GTTCCAGAAGCGCCGTGGCCCAGCCCTTGACGCTGTCGAAGTCAGGTCCGCCCACGACCACGCGCAGAGGGGTCGAGTTGCCGCGCAGGCCAAGACCGGCAGGGGTGACAGGAAACCCGCGTGCAATGGTAACTTGCCCCATTTGCGGGGCGATCCGGCGCACCACATCGCTTATTGGCACCTCGCGTTCGTCCCACGGGGCGAGGCGGAAAACCACAAAGGACCGCCAAGCGCGATTGCCCCAACCGGTGAAGGTAAAGACCGTCTCGATGATCCCTTCGTCGCGCATCGGCTGTAGGATACCTTCGACTTGTCGCGCCGCTTGGTCGGAATATTCCACCGTGCTGCCTTGGGGGGCTGTCAGCGGCACGAAGCCGACCCCGCGATCTTCACGAGGGGCAAGCTCGCGTGGGAGGTCATCGTAGAATAATGCAGCCCCGCCTGTGATTGTAAGCGCAAAGGCCAGTACGACAAGCGGCATGCGCAAGGCCCATCGCAACAAACCGGCATAGCTTTTTTGCACAAAGCCGCGCGGGGCGCTGCTGTCTTGCGGGGCAGGGGCGGTGCCCTTGCGCAAAACCTTGGAGGCAAGCGCCGGACAGGCCGTAAGAGCCACGAAGGTCGAGATCGCCACCGTGCCAGCCATCACCCAGCCGAATTCGATGAAAAGCCGCCCGACCTGACCGGGCATGAACGACAAGGGCACGAAAACCGCGATCAGGGTGATGGACGTCGCCAGAACCGCGAACGTCACTTGGCGCGCGCCTTTGAGGGCGGCGACAAGAGGCGTTTCACCGTTTTCAATCCGCCTTTGGATATTCTCCAGAACGACGATGGCATCGTCCACGACCAATCCTATGGCCAGCAGCAGCGCAAGAAGCGTCAGGGTATTGAGCGAGAACCCCCAAACCCCGATCAAGACGAAAGCCCCCACCAAGGAGACAGGAATCGTGATGGCCGGGATCAGCGTTGCGCGCAGCGAGCGCAGGAAAATCAAGATCACCAAGACCACCAGGACCAACGAAATGCCGAGGGCTTGAACGACTTCCCGAATTGAGGCTCCGACAAATAGCGCGTCATCCGAGCCGACGATGATTTCCATGCCTTGCGGCAAGGTCGGCCTCAGGCGGTTGATCTCGGCACGCACCGCATTGGAAATTTGCAGGGTGTTGGATTGGCTTTGGCGCTGCACGGCGATGCCGATGGCATCTCGCCCGTCGCTCCGGGCAATGGTCGAATCATCGGCCACCCCGGGTTCAACCCGCGCCACATCGCCAAGCCGCACGGGATACCCGGCAATTCGGTCAAGGACCACGTCCCTGAAATCTTCAACACTTTGCAGGCGACTGTTAAGGCGAACCGACAGTTGCCGGTCTTGCGACCGCACCTCACCAGCAGGCAATTCGACATTGTTGCGCAGGAGTGCGGATTCGACATCCGAGACCGTCAGCATCCGGGCGGCCAAGGCCCGGCGGTCCAACCAGATACGCACGGCAAAAGCCCTGTCTCCGTAGATGCGCAGATTGGCCACGCCATCAAGCGTTGCAAGACGGTCTACGACAAACCGGTCGATGTAATCGGTGATTTCCGCCGTGGTCATTCGGTCTGACGTAACGGCAAGACGCATGACAGGGTCGGAATCCGCGTCGCTTTTCTCGACCTCCGGCGCCTCGGCCTCTTCGGGAAGGTCATCGCGGACGCGGCCAACGGCATCACGGACATCGTTCGCCGCGACGTCGATGTCTTGGCCGGCTTCGAATTCGATCGTCACGCGCGAGCGGCCCTGACGACTTTCGGAACTGATGGACCGGATGCCCGAGATCGAGGCCACGGCCCCTTCGACAGTTTCGGTAATGTCGGTGTCGATGACTTCCGGGGCAGCGCCGCGATAGTTGGTTGTGACCGTGACGACGGCATTGTCCACGTCGGGCAACTCGCGAACGGGAATGTCACGCAAAGCGGCAATACCGAAAACGATCAACAGGAGACTGGCCACGGCGGCCAGAACCGGGCGGCGTACCGATATATCAGACAGCGTCACGATTCTTGTCCGTCTTGAACATCTGCACCGGCGTCGTTTTTCAGGAGTTCCACCGCTCCGCCATCTCGGACGCGATGCAAGCCGCGCACGACGACCTGCGTTCCGGGGGCGAGTCCTTCCAAGACGGCCACTATTCCGTCGCGCCGCGCGCCCGTTTTGACGATCACGCGGTTGGCGGTGCCATCATTGACCGCAAAAACATAGGTCTGGGCGGCTTGGAAAATGATCGCCTCTTCGGGAACGACTAGCCGCTCGGATTCGGAAATCGTCAAGTCAAGGGACATGAACATTCCCGATGGCAAGGTGCCGTCGGGGTTGGGAATAACGGCGCGGGCGCGGAAAGAGCGGCTGACAGGATCAATTCGGCTGTCGACTGCGTCTACCCGCCCGGTGAAGGTTTGGTTCGGAAAGGCCGCGCTGCGCGCCATGACCTTTTGGCCGGTTTCAATCTCGGCAAAAAGCGTTTCAGGCAGGGCAAATTCAACTTCGACCTCTGACAAATCATCCAGTCGGGTGATCAGCGTACCTGCGCTGACCCGTGCGCCTTCGTCGATTTCCGCCAATCCCACGACGCCGTCGAATGGTGCCAGAATGGTTCTTTCCACCAAACGTTGCCGGGCCCGATTGAGTTGTGCCCGGGCTTCCGCCAGCCTTGCGGTTGCTTCCTCCAGTGTGGCTTCGGCGACGGCATTGGTGCGGCGCAATTGTGTGATCCGCGCTAGGGCTTGCTCGCGTTCGGTCAGGCGCGCTTCGGCCTCTGCGACATCGGCGCGGGCGATGGTATCGTCAAGCCGGACCAGAACGGCCCCTTTTTCGACGCGTATGCCGGGGCGCATTGCCAGTTCGACAACGCGCCCGTCCGTTTCGGGCACGATATCTATGGATTGCTTGGCGCGGGTGGTCCCAACAGCCTCGACCGTTTCGCGCAACGTCCGGGTCTCGACGGACGCCACTTCGACGGTTGCGGCCCGACTGCCACGCGAAGGGGCATCCGAAGCACCTTCATTTTCGGCCATATGACGGTTGTAACCCTCATAGGCACCATAGCCGAGAGCCGCCGCCAGGCACAAAATCAAAAGCTGTTTCCAGACAGGCACGCAGGTCTTCTCCTAAAACCGGGACAGGCAATCAACGCGCCTGCGGACAAGATGGTAATGTCGCAGGCCGAATTGGCAATCACTTATGGGCCGGTCACGCCGCATTGCTGTATGTTGCAAGACCTTCCTGAGTGGCCTGCCAAACCTCTTGCAGGTCGGCAAGATGCCGTTGCACATCCTTCCGGCGACCTGAAAGACAGGCGTTTTCTGCACGGCTCAGGCTGCACTGCATGGCGCTTGCACCAAGAATGGCGGCCGAACCCGCAAGTCTGTGCAACCGCTCTGCAAGAGCGTCGGAGGTCGTGTCAGCCAAAAGATGTGGTGCATCCCTGATTAGGGTATCGGCTTCGTTTTGGAAATCACGAAGTGTTATCGCCATGCGATTTTCCGATAGCATCTCGTTGAGTTGATCCAAGATATCAAGATCCAGGATGGGACAATCGGCTGCGCTGTGTTCTTCGGCCAAGTCCGTCGGTGGGCGTTTGCCAGCAAGTATGGCACGTAGTTCCGCCCTTGGAAGCGGTTTCGTCAGGATACCTTCACCCCCCGAGGTGCGCAATTGCTCATCAGGATCAAGGTTGAGATGTGCGGTCAAGAAAATCAGCCGCGCATCCCGCGACGGGCCGCTGCCGTGGGTGATTTGGCGCGCGGCTTCAACGCCGCCTATGCCGGGCATGGAAATATCCATTAGGATCAGATCGAAGGCTTTGGCATTGGCTGCGGCAATCGCTTCGGTCCCATCCGCGGTGGCGTGTACGTGGTGCCCATCCTTCTCAAGCATTTGAGACAGAACATACCGGTTGGATATGTTGTCCTCGGCAATCAGGACCGAGCAGGCGACAGTATCGCGTGACGGAACTTTGGCCATGGTCGGCTGTGCCTTGCCTTGGGCTTTCGGTAGGGGCAGGCGGACCCAAAACAGACTGCCTTCACCCTCGACGCTTTCCACGCCGAGCTGCCCGCCCATAAGCGTCACCAGTTGGCGTGCGATGCCAAGCCCAAGCCCGGTGCCTTCAACCCATCCGGCAGAGGAGTCGCCAAGCCGGACGTAATCTTCGAAAATGCAGGGCAGATCGTCTTCCGCGATGCCAATGCCGGTATCACTGATCTGAAACTCGACAAGATCACGACCCTCGTCAACGCCACCATGACGCGTGGCTTCAATCGTGATGGACCCGTTTTCCGTGAATTTGATGGCATTGGCGACCAGGTTGACCAAAACCTGTTGAACACGGCCCTCATCGCCGAGCACGTGACCGAAGCCTTGCAGCGGGGGCAAAAGGGCAAGCTTGGTATTGCGGGCTTGGGCGTTCGCGCTTTGAGCTTCGATCAGATCCGCCAAAAGGACGTCGAGGTCAAAGACCGCTTCGCGCAACCGAAGCGTGCCGCCATCGGCCTGCGTGATTTCAAGCGCATCGTTGATCTGATTTAGAAGCTGCTGACCCGAGCCATGCATGATCTGGGCATAGCGGCGCTGTTCCTTGGTCAGGCGTGTTTCATCCAGCAGGTCCAGCGTCCCAAGTATGCCATGCAGGGGGGTGCGCATCTCGTGACTGATCATCGCAAGGAACCGGGCCTTGGCGCGTTCACCAGCAAGAGCGTTGTCTCGTGCCACCTGCATCTCGGCATCGGCGGCGACGCGGCGCGAGATATCACGGATGAAGCAAACGCAGACGTTGTCACCCGACCGCACGGCCATGTCCGCCGAAAGCTCAACCGGGAAGTGGTCTCCGTCTGGACCTTGCGCCATGAGGTTGGCACAGCGGTTCGGACCATCCTCGCAGGACTGTACCAAGCGGGGACCGGGCAGGGGGGCCAGTGTTCCATCTTCGGATTTGCGCAAAAGCACTTGGTCGACACTGGCGCGCAGTCGAGGGCCGGTATCATCAATGCCGAACATACGTTTTGCCGCGGCATTCATATCCACGATTTCACCGCAGGGGCGTACGACCAAAACCGCGTCTTGTGACGTGTTCAGAATGGTCGACAGACGGTTGAGTGTGATGCGGTTTTCAAGCGCGCGACGCCGGTACACCCGAAAAAGCCGCCATAGCAGGATGAGCAGCGACATCATGCCAATGATCATCAGGATGATCAGCAAGGTGACCCGGATCAGTTGACTGGATAGCTCGCTGCGCTCGGCTTCGGATTGGCGCGCGTCCATGGCCAATCCGGCACGTGCAAGCTGGCGGATCGGTGGAGTGAGCCCTTCCAGCGCTGTGATCAGCATGGGGCCAGAAGTGACCAAACGGGTGTGGTCTTCATCAATCGCCGGCAATAACCCGATCAGCGTGTCATAGACGCGGTCAAGCTGCCCCGCAGCGTCAGAGCCGGCCATGGCCTCGGCATATTCACGCCCTTCCTTGAGCGTGACGACGCGACTGTAGAGCGCATTGAAGCGACGAAGCGCCTCTTGCCCTGTTTTCGGGTATTCTGCATCAAGACGCTCAAGCGCGTTGATTGCCTTGACCTGCTCGACCTCAAGCTGGGCGACGGTCCATTGCATATTATCCGTGGCTGTAGAGCCAAGTTCATCAAGTTTAAGAAAAACTTGTGTCGTCATATAAATCGCGGCCACGAGGCAAACCGATGCCAGCCCACTGAATAGGATCAGTTGAGGTCTGCGTCGAAACAAACGCCGGATCAATTTGCCGATGGGCATCGGTATCTGCCCTCGTAGGGGTTGCGGTACCCTGTGCTAGCGCGAAATCGTGATACGGTCCAGTTGCCAGACACTTCGGGAATAGACTGTTTCCGTTCGAAATGCCGGATCGGAGTCGTAATTGTACACCAGCCAGACAGGCCCTTTTTCACGCGCGCTCATCGGTTTGCCATTGCGGGTGTGAGCCAGAAGCGCGCGCCCTTTTTCAATCTCGCTTAAGGGTATCTCGACGAGATAATCGTTGATCGCTTCGAGTTCGAGCATGCCGCCCGTCGCGTTGTAAGACTCCAAGACATCGTACAGCCAAACGCCTTCGAATTTTTGCACACCTTTTGTCCAGATAGTTGTGGTTTCGAAGCCGGCTTGCGGCAGAGCCAAAAGTGACTGTCTGGTGATCCTTGATTGAATGACGCCGTCATTTTCAGGTTGTGGCTGAACAAGTGTCAAAAGAACATCCGCGGGGTCGGCATGACCGGCTTTCACCGAGACACACGCAACCACCCAAATCGCCATCAGACCATTCAAGAATAAACGACGCACCAACATCTTAGTAAGCCTGCCCAAACCCACGAAATACATCTCTGATTATGCTTTTTTTCATCAATCGACGCTATCCCCCTATCCAAATGCATAGGTCAAATATAGTTTGGACTTGGGCTATACGTCATTGACCGGGCGTTGGGGCGGCTTTTTGGCTGGGAATTCATGAGCGCCGGACGCTGTAGGATGGAAACGAAACGCTTACTTATTGCCGATGATCACGACTTGGTTCGTGAAACGATCGCGGCGTACCTTCGACAACAGGGCGGCTATGAGGTGCTTGTTGCGGCCTCGCTCGAAGATGCTTTGGGCAAGGCGCAAAGCGAGGCGCAGATCGACCTTGTTCTGCTGGATTATGCGATGCCGGGGATGGACGCCTTGGGGGGCCTGACCCGAATGCGTGAGGCGTTGAAGTGTCCTGTGGCGATTATTTCGGGAACGGCGCCGCCCGATGTGGCGCGGCGGGCCTTGCGTGCAGGGGCGGCGGGCTTCTTGCCCAAAACACTCGATCCGATGTCGCTTGTGACGGCTGTGCGGCATATGCTGTTGGGGGAAACCTATATGCCGATGGAGTTTCTTTCGGAAATTGGCCAGCCTGCGGAACAGGTCGTTCTAACCCCGCGCGAGCAGGAGGTGATACGCGGTGTGGCGGAAGGCAAATCCAACAAGGAAATTGCCCGCGATTTGAATATTCGGGAAGTCACTGTGAAACTTCACGTCAAAACCTTGTCGCGCAAGCTTGGAGCCCGCAATCGCACCCATGCCGCGATGCTGGGGCGTGATATGGGTCTGACCTGACTTGAGCGCATGTTTAAAGCGTTTCGCGAATAACCTGAGCCACAGATTGTTGCGAAATACAGTGCTCCGCTCATTCGTTGCACACGTTTCGCCGTTAGCTGATGTCGCAGGTTAAAGGCGGAACGCTTTAGGGTTTGACATCGCGTTGCGAGCGCGGGGATAACCGGCGGCAAGATGGCCAGAAAACCTTTTGCAAAATTGGAAGATTTCCTTGGTGCGATCGCCCTGATCGTGGCCTTTTTCGCGCTTGGGGTCTTTGACTTCAAAAAAGAGGACCCTTTGGTCGAGGCCGGACTTCAAGCGGCCTCGGACAGGGTGGTGCAGGAGGCCAAGCATGCCGTATCTGTCGAAGTGGATGGCCGGGATCTTTTACTAACGGGCTTGGTGGATAGCGAGGCGGAAAAGACGCGCCTTTTGAAAGCGTTGCGCAATATCAAGAGGCGCGGAAGCGTTGATGCCGAGGTCGAAATTCTCGAGGTGGCCGCGCCCTTTCGAACCGAGCTTTCGCTTGCACCAGACGGGACAATCACGACAAGCGGCCATGTTCCATCCGAGGCCGCGAAGGCCCGGCTGGAGCAGGTTTTGGACCATGACCTTGAGACGATTCGATTGGCGTCCGGGGCACCGCAGAACTGGATCGAGACGGCGGAATTGATGGCCAAGGCGCTGATGCATCTTGAGCAGGGGCGCGTGACGCTGGATGCGGCGCAAGTCTCATTCGAGGGCACGGCGTTGACGCCATTGGAATCAGGGCGTGTGGAGCGGATACTGGCGGCGGTGCCGGAGGGAGTCTCGGTCGAGACACGCCTTGATCTTCTGGATGACGGGAGCCCTTTGCGCTTGTCAGCGCATCGGAGGATTGACGGGGCTGTCAGCGTTGTTGGGAAATTGCCCGAGGGCATGGTGTTACCGGGGTATGATGCGTCGCAAATCATCACCACTCCCGTACCGCCGCCCGTCGCTGATTGGGGCCGGGCCGTGTCGGATGGCATTCAGGCGCTGGAGACCTTGCGGATTGGCCAATTGAGCGTCACCGGAAGCACGCTGACTTTGAGTGGTGAAGCGTGGTCGGACGCGGCGATGCGAGAGGTCAAGACCCTCATGGACGGGATGCCTGAGGGCATCGTCCCCAACCTTGTCGTGACACAGATGGACAATGGTCAGCCCTTTGATTTGACAGTGAAATTCGACGGTCAGCGGGCTGTGGCCTCGGGTAAGATTCCACGTGATCTGTCCCTGCGGACGCAGGGGGCGTTTCTGGATCACCCTGTCGTGGAGGGCGATGTTGAGGTTGCACGGGTTTCGGCCAGCCCGGAATGGTGGGCAGCGGCGAGTTCAGGGTTGGAAGGCCTCGCGCATTTCGAAAATGGGAAACTGCGCGTGCAGGACGGGCAAATGCACTTGTCCGGGGAGGCCTTTGGACCTGATGAAAAAGCGCTGATATTGGCCGCTTTGGAGGGGTTCCCGCAGGATGTGGACCTTGCGCTTGACCTGACGCTGAAGGACGACGGGACACCGGCCCGGTTGAACCTTCGGTTTGATGAAGGCCTTGGGGCCGCCAAGGGCAAATTGCCCGAGGAATTGCGACTTGACGATCTGGCAAAAGCCTTGGAAACCGAGGTCACGGATTCTGGGCTTTCTGTGGCCTATCTGCCTGTAGATAAAGAATTTACTGTCGCCGCGATGGCCGGGGCAAGAGGGCTTTCCTTGGCCGAGACAGGCACGCTGTCTGTCGCGACGGGCAAGGTGCGTTTGCGGGCCTTGGTCCGCGACCCCGAAGTGGGCGAAAGCGTCGAGGCCGCGATGACGGACATACCGGCGGGCTTCAAGGTGGAGGTCGATCTGACCTATCTGGATGACGGGCGGCCTTTTTACCTTGTAATTCAATATGATGGCGAAACGGCTTTGAGCTCTGGCAAGGT
>DATFKJ010000464.1:0-6496 GCA_035268705.1 Roseovarius sp.
ACGCGGGCCGCAATGGGCATTGGGGCGACCATGATGACGCCCTCTGGGCCTTCAGCTTCGCGAAATCCGTGAACGTGGAACCCACCGTGGATTACAAGCGTGTGACACTCGTCACGGCCGAGGACGTCGAACAGACGCACAAACGCGGCTACGCCGCGCTTTCAACCGAGCTGCGCCCCGATCAGCCTGCGCCGAAAGACTCCACGCTGAAACTTCTCGTCACCCTGCCCGAATTTGGCCAACTTGCCGGGGCGTTTTCAGATCACCCAAAAACAGCCTTGGAAATCTCCCTGCCCTCGCAGCATCGCCGTTACGATGGCACCCCAGATTGGGGCACCGTCCCATCCTTCACCGACGAATTCGAAAAACTGACGAAGTTCAACTGCGCCAATGACCGCGTGATCGCCCCGGGCATCACACAATTGCGCGAAATGTCGGGCACCGAGGCCCAAGCCGCCCTTGACGCCTTCCGCGACCGTGGCCCGCGCTATGAAACCCGTGACGGCTGCATCGGCAAAGCCGCCGCGCGCGGCACCAGCTATGCCGTCACCGACGACTCCGGCGACCCGGCGGGTTTCGGGATCTGTGAAAGCTATCGCAAGGCGGCCCGATACGGCACATGCCGCTTTACATTCTGGCTGCCCCAAGAGCGCGTGATCGAATACCGCTTTTCCGAGGAATTCCTGCCCATGCTGCGCGACATAGATAGCCATGCCCGCACAGTTCTGGCGCAGGCCACCGTGGCGCATGCCTCCAAGAACATTGACCTACCGACGCCCCAAAGCGCGCAAGGTCAGTAATTCCCGGCCACATACTTCGCAATCGCCGCCCCGCGTGAGTTCACGTCGAGCTTCTGGTAAATCGCCTTGAGGTAATATTTCACCGTGTTCTCGCTCAGGCCCAGCCGCGCGGAAATCTGGAAATTCGTCAGGCCATCCACCAAGAGCGCCAATATCTCATGCTCGCGCCGCGACAGCGCGTCAGTGTTCTCCGAGGTCAGCCGCTTGAGGATATCTGTCGGCACGATCGAATGCCCCTCCACCAACTTGCCCAAGATTTTCGGCAGGCTGGTCAGGATCTGGCTCATCATGCAGACCGAATTGGCCCCCTGCTTGATCGCCGAGCGGATAAAGGCAAACTCGCTGTCCTCGGCAACGACGACGACCATCACCTGCGGATAATCCTTGCGCACCATCTCCAGCACTTGGGTCAAATCTCCATCCGCAAGGCGCACACCCAATATCAGGATAGCAGGCCCCTTTGTCCCCGACAGCAGCTTTTTGAGACTCGCCTTGTCGGTGGCGAACGCACCCAGCGTCACCTCGGGGATTTGCGACACAAGCGACCCGATCCCCTGACAGACGATCACTTGCCGGTCGGCAACGATCACCTGAGGGGCGGCGCTCGTGGCGCTGTCTACAGGCGCCGCTGTCATGAATTTGGTCTCCTCCATCGGCACAGTGTACACGAAACGCGGCCTTTGCCCACGCCTAGGAATGCGACAAAAAATCACTCTAAAACGATGATTTTCAAGGATTTTTCAGTATGCCACGGCATGCGACTGTGCGCGTTCACTCACCCGGGTGGGGCCGTCCTACCCGTTAGGGGGCACGCCCCGCCACCCGCTCGCCATGGGTATTCACTCGGGGATTACGCCGACAGCCGCCAATGCCGATACAGGGATCAAAGAAATACTGGAGAAGCCCCATGCACGGTTATCAACACCTCTTCGTCCCCGGCCCCACCAATGTGCCCGAACCCGTCCGGCAGGCCATGAACATCCCCATGGAAGACATGCGCGCCCCTGATTTCGGCGGCTTCGTCGATAGCGTCCTGACCGACATCAAGAAGGTTTTCCGCCTTGAAAACGGCCGCGTCTTCATCTTCCCCTCCTCCGGCACCGGGGCCTGGGAATCGGCGATCACCAACACGCTCGACACCGGCGACCGCGTACTGATGTCGCGCTTCGGCCAGTTCTCCCTGCTCTGGGCGGAAATGGCCCAGCGCCTCGGCCTCGATGTGGACCTCTGCGACACCGACTGGGGCAACCCCGTCCCGGTCGCGACCTACGCCGAACGCCTCAAGGCCGACACCGCTCACCAGATCAAGGCCGTCTTCGCCACCCACAATGAGACCGCCACCGGCGTCACCTCCGACATTGCCGCCATCCGCAAGGCACTGGACGAAGCGGGCCACCCGGCCCTGCTCTTCGTCGATGGCGTCAGTTCCATCGCCTCGATCGAATTCGAGATGGAGAAATGGGGCGTCGACCTCGCGGTCGCGGGTTCGCAAAAGGGCTTCATGCTGCCGGCTGGCCTTGGCTTCCTCGGGGTCTCCGACAAGGCACTTGCGGCCAGCAAAACCGCCTCCATGCCGCGCAGCTACTTCCATTTCGATGACATGATCGCCCTCAACGACACCGGCTATTTCCCCTATACACCCGCCACACAACTCCTGCGCGGTCTGCGCGTGTCGCTCGACCTGCTGCTTGAGGCCGGGATGGAAAGCACATGGGCCCGGCACGCCCGCCTTGCCCAAGGCACACGCGCGGCCGTTGCCGCGTGGAATGGCTGCGAACTGGTGGCCCGCGATCCGGCCAGCTACTCCGACACGGTCTCGGCCATCTATGCGCCCGAGGGCGTCGATGCCCGCGACGTGATCTCGACCGCCTATTACAAATACCAAACCTCTCTCGGCTCAGGGCTCAACCTCCTTGCCGGTCGCGCCTTCCGCATCGGGCATATCGGCTCGATGAACGCGGTCATGCTCTGCGGGGCGATTTCCGCCGCCGAAATGGCCCTGCGCGATGCCGGGGCCAAGGTTGAACCCGGCTCCGGCCCCGCCGCCGCGTCCGAGCATTTCCGCGCCACGACCCCCGATGCGCGCCACGCGGAAAGCAAGGCGGCCTGACCCTGCCTTGCACCCTGCCGCATCCCTGACAACCACATGAGGGAGCCTTCGTGTTGAAGCCGCAGGCGACACCAACGAATGGTCCCTCATCAAAGCCAAGTAATGCTTTAATCGGCACTCATGCCGGTTGCCGGTTCCACTTGGTGCCGGGGACCGCTGCCAGAAGGTTGCGGGTATATTCGGCCTTTGGATCAAGAAAGACCTCGCCCACCGGGCCAATCTCCACAAGCTTGCCCTTCTGCATCACCGCCACCCTGTCACAAAGCTGCGCCGCCACGCGCATGTCATGGGTGATGAACATCAGCGACAGGTTCAACCGGCTTTGCAAATCGCGCAGCAGGTCCAAAACCTGCGCCTGAATGGACACGTCCAAGGCCGAAACCGCCTCGTCGGCGATAATCAAATCCGGGTCCATCGCCAAGGCGCGGGCAATGCCGATCCGCTGCCGCTGCCCGCCGGAAAACTCATGCGGATAGCGATCCGCCGCCCCGGCATCCAGCTCGACGATCTCAAGCAATTCACGCGCCCGCGCATGGGCCTTTTCCTTCGGCACTCCCTGCACAATCGGCCCTTCCGACAGCGCATGCAAAATCTTCTTGCGCGGATTGAGCGAGGCATAGGGGTCCTGAAAGATCATCTGCACCCGGCGCCGCGCGCGGCGCAGTTCCTCGGCGCTCAGGCTGTTCATATCCTGCCCGTCAAGGATCACCTCGCCGCTGTCGGCCTCCACCAACCGCACGATGGCGCGGCCCACGGTGGATTTGCCCGACCCGGATTCGCCGACAATGCCCAACACTTCGCCCCGCGCGATGGTGAACGACACATCGTCAATCGCCGTCACGCTGCGCGTCGGTTTGAACAACCCACCCGAGGTGACAAAGGTCTTGCGCAGGTTGCGCACCTCCAGAACCGGGGCCTCGGTATTCGGCTCGGGCGTCGGCACATGGTCCGACGGGATCGCCTCAAGCAGGGCCTTGGTGTAATCGTGCTGCGGGTTTTCCAGAACCTCGCGCGCCACCCCCTGTTCGACAATCTCGCCATAGCGCATGACAATCACCCGGTCGGCAATCTCGGCCACGACGCCGAAATCATGGGTGATGAACATCACCGCCATACCATGGCGTTCCTGAATGGATTTGATCAGGTCCAAGATTTGCGCCTGCGTTGTGACATCCAGTGCGGTGGTCGGCTCGTCGGCAATCAGGATCGCCGGATCAAGCGCCAGCGCCATGGCGATCATCGCCCGCTGCCGCTGCCCTCCCGACAGTTGGAAAGGATAGGCGCGGATGATTTTTTCGGGGTCCGGCAGGCCAACCTCGCGAATAAGGGACAGCGCCTTTTCCCGGCGCTCTGCCGGGCTGTGCCGGTTGTGGGCCTCGAACACCTCGGTGATCTGGTCGCCGATCCGCATCAACGGGTTGAGGGCGGTCATCGGCTCTTGGAAGATCATGCCGATGCGATCCCCGCGCAGCTTGCGGCGTTCACCATCCGGCAGGCTCATGATATCGCGCCCTTCGAAGGTGGCACTCCCCTTCGCCACCTCCACCTGATCGGGCAAAAGCCCCATCAGCGCATTGGCCGTCATGGATTTGCCCGACCCGGATTCACCCACCACACAGAGGATTTCCCCGCCATTGAGGTCAAATTCGACGTTCTGCACGGCAAATTCCCGGTCGGCTCCGGGGGGCAGGGAAATCGCCAGATCACGGATTGCAAGCACGGTGTCCATCTTAGCGCCCCTTCCGTGCCAGCCGTGGGTTGAGCGCATCGTTGAGGCCCTCCCCGATCAGGTTCAGCGCCAGCACCGTCAACAGGATCGCCACACCGGGAATGAAACTCAGCCACCATGCGGTGCGGATCACGGTCCGCGCCGCCCCGATCATGTAACCCCAACTCATGATATTCGGATCACCCAGCCCAAGGAACGACAATGAGCTTTCCAGCAAGATCGCCGTCGCCACCATAAGCGAGGCCATGACGATAATCGGCGACATGGCATTGGGCAGGATATGCCCGAACAAAATACGCGTATTCGACAACCCCGCCAGCCGCGCGGCATCAACAAACTCGCGCTTGCGCAGCGATAACACCTCGGCCCGGACAAGGCGGGCGACGGGCGGCCAACTGACAATCGCAATGGCCAGCGTGATAGTGGGAAGCGTCGGCTCCATGATCGCCACCAGAACAATGGCCAGCGCGAAATTCGGGATGGTCTGGAAAAACTCGGTGAAGCGCATGGCGCCATCATCCACCAACCCGCCATAGAAGCCCGCGAAGGCCCCCAAAGGCACGCCGATCAGCAATGCCACAAGGGTCGAGACAAGCCCCACGATCAACGACACCCGTGCCCCATACACCAGCCCCGCCGCCACATCCCGGCCCAGCGTATCGGTGCCTAGCGGGAAGCCATCGGTGCTGAACGGCACAAGGAAGGGCCGTTGCACCATCTTCCAAGGGCTGTCGGGGTACAGGAGCGGCGCGAAAACCGCCAAAAGCACGACACAGATCAGGATCACCGCCCCGATGACCGCGCCGCGATTGCGGGAAAAACGTTTGAGGAAATCAATCATATCCGCCTCCTCAAATCCGCGGGTCGATCAGCCGATAAACGATATCGGTGATGATATTGAAGGCGATGACCATGGCCGCCGACACAAGGAACACCCCCAGAAGCGTGTTGTAATCCCGCGCGGTCAGGCTTTCGAACATCAGCCGTCCGATGCCGGGCCACGCGAACACCGTTTCGGTCAGAACGGCCCCGCCCACCAGTTGCCCGGCCTGCAAACCCGCCAGCGTCACCACCGGCAACAGCGCATTGCGCAGGATATGGCGGCGGCGGATCGTGCCTTCGACCAAGCCCTTGGCGCGGGCGGTCTTGACGAAATCCATCTGGCTCACTTCCAGCACCGAAGACCGCGTCATGCGAAGGTACACGGCCATGAAAAACAGCCCCAGCGTCAGCGCCGGCAGGAAAAGATGCGTCAACCGGTCCATCACGGCGGCCATCCCGGTGTAATCGGCGCCCACCGATTCATAGCCAAAGGCCGGGAACCAGCCCAGTTGCACCGAGAACAAAACCACCGCCATCAACGCCACCCAGAAAAGCGGCGTGGCATAAAACAAAAGCGCCATGGTGGTGATCATGGTATCGCTCCACTTGCCCTGACGGGCGGCGGCGGCAAGGCCAAAGACGATCCCCAACAACAACGACATGCCAAAGGCCGTCAGCGTCAGCAAAAGCGTGGCGGGAAGCCGGTCAAGGATAAGCTCCAGAACCGGCATCTGCTGGCGATAGGAATATCCAAGATCCAGTTGCAGAACCCCCGAGACATAATTCCAGAACTGCACATATAGCGGCTGATCCAGCCCGAACTGCTCGCGCAGTTGTTGGATGAATTGCTCATCGGCTGCGCCCGCTTCGCCCGCCATCACCATGGCCATGGCATGCGGCGCAAAATACGCCCAGCCTTAGCCGGTGGAACAGACGCCCTCCATCTCGGTCAGACGCTTCACATCCCAGTTCTCGACCGACCCGCCGGGAAGCACATCGACCTCACCATTCTCAAAGGCCACCGCCCGCGAGGCC
>DATFKJ010000465.1:0-3659 GCA_035268705.1 Roseovarius sp.
CGGCTGATCATGCATGGCGCGGCGCGCAGCACACCAGTGACCGTGATCGAAAACGCCTCGTGCCCCGATCAACGGGTGATTGGCAGCACGCTTGACCAACTGACCCAAGACCTTGAGGCGGCCAATGTCACCGGCCCTGCCCTCATGGTCTATGGCCTTGGCCCCCGCGCTGCCCAAGCGAAATTTTCCCATACAAAACAAGAGCGTGCCTGACATGCCCCGTGCATTCACCCCCAAGGTCGTGACCGCAAATCATCTCATCGAGGGCGATGTCGTTTACTTGACCGAAGACGATCAATGGACCCGCCATTTGTCCGAGGCCGAGATCATCACCGACGAGGCTCATGCCCAACTTCGCCACCTTCAGGCCGAGGCGGAAACCGAAACCGTTGTCGGCGTCTACCTCGCCGATGTGACGCCCGGCGCAACCGGCCCCGAGCCCACCCACTTCCGCGAGGATTTCCGCCGCACCGGCCCCTCGAACTACCCCCATGGAAAACAGGCAGAGCTGACCGATGTATGATTACACTGATTTCGACGCCGCTTTCGTCGCCGAACGTAACCGCCAGTTCCGCGCACAGGTCGACCGCCGCCTCTCCGGTGCGCTGACCGAGGATGAATTCAAACCCCTTCGCCTGATGAATGGGCTCTACCTGCAACTGCATGCCTATATGCTGCGGGTGGCGATCCCCTATGGCACCCTCAACAGTGGCCAGATGCGCCAACTCGCCTATCTGGCCGAGCGGTGGGACAAGGGATACGGCCATTTCACAACCCGCCAGAACATCCAGTACAACTGGCCCAAGCTGCGCGATGTGCCCGATATGCTGGATGCCTTGGCCAAGGTGAACATGCACGCCATCCAGACCAGCGGGAACACCATCCGCAACGTCACCGCCGATCATTTCGCCGGGGCCGCCGCCGATGAACTGGCCGATCCGCGCCCAGTGGCGGAACTCATCCGGCAATGGTCCACCGACCACCCAGAATTCCAGTTCTTGCCGCGCAAATTCAAGATCGCGGTGACAGGAAGCCCCAATGACCGCGCCGTGACCCGCGCCCATGACATTGGCTTGCAGATCGTCGAACAGGGTGGTGAATTGGGCTACCGCGTGATCGTGGGTGGCGGGCTTGGCCGCACGCCGATGATCGGCAAAGTGCTGAATGATTTCATCAGCCAAGACGATCTTCTGCCCTATCTTGAGGCCGTGGTCAGCGTTTGGAACCTATTGGGCCGTCGCGACAACAAGTATAAATCGCGCATCAAGATCACCGTGCATGAACACGGGATCGACGATATTCGCGCCCGTGTGGAGGACCGCTTCGCACTGATCCGGCCCAGTTTCACGGGCATCGACACGCAGCTTTTCAAGGAAATCAAGGCGGCCTTCGCCGCGCCAACCTTCAAGACCGCGCCCGCAGCACTGCACGACACCACCTATCAGACCGATCCGATCTATCGCGCGTGGTGCGACACGAACTTGGCCGAACACCGCACGCCGGGCTACGCCATCGTGCAAATCAGCCTCAAGGCCCATGGCGCGACGCCGGGCGATGCCACGGCCGCGCAGATGCGCGTCATGGCCGATCTGGCCGAATTCTATGGCCACGATGAACTGCGCATCAGCCATGAGCAGAACGTGATCCTGCCGCATGTCCATAAATCCGACCTGCCCGCCATCCATGGGATACTGAAACGCCACGGGCTGGCCACGGCCAATATCGGGCTGGTCTCGGATATCATCGCCTGCCCCGGCATGGATTACTGCGCCCTTGCCACCGCACGGTCGATCCCGATTGCCCAGCAGATTGCGACCCGGTTTGATGAACTGAAACTGGAACACGAAATCGGCGATCTGAAGATCAAAATCTCCGGCTGCATCAATGCCTGCGGGCATCACCATGTGGGCCACATCGGGATTTTGGGCCTCGACCGGGCGGGGGTGGAAAATTACCAAATCACCCTTGGCGGCGATCACACCGAGACCGCCGAAGTGGGCCAACGGACCGGCCCAGGTTTCTCGGCGGATGAGATCATCCCGGCGATTGAACGGCTGGTGCAGGCGTACTTGACCCATCGGGACGGACCGCAGGAAACCTTCCTGCAAACCTACCGTCGCCTTGGCATGGCCCCCTTCAAGGCCGCCCTTTATGACGAGGCACAGGCCTATGCAGCCGAATGACCTTACCCAACGGGCCGAGGCGCTTAATGCGCACTACAGGCACCACTCGGCCACCTCGGTGCTGTCGCACGCCCTGCGCGACCCACAGGCGGGCCAGCTTGCGCTTGTCTCCAGCTTCGGGGCCGAGTCGGTGGTGCTGTTACACATGGTGGCCGTGGCCAAACCCGACACGCCGGTGATCTTCATCGACACCCAGATGCTTTTTACCGAAACGCTGGTTTATCAGCAGGAGGTCAGCGAACGTCTGGGTCTGCGCGATGTGCGGGTGATCCGGGCCAGTGACGCGGCCCTGCACGCCACAGACCCGACACAGACGTTATACCGACGTGATACCGACGCCTGTTGCGCCCTGCGCAAGACCCAGCCTTTGAATACCGCTTTGCAGGGGTTCGATGGCTGGATCACCGGGCGCAAACGCTTCCAAGGGGCCACCCGTGGCGCACTTGATTTCTTTGAAGTTGAGGCCGGGACAAAGCGGCTCAAGGTCAATCCACTGGCCCATTGGACGCCCGAAGATATCCGCACCTACATGGAGGAAAACCGCCTGCCCAAGCACCCGCTTGTTGCGCGCGGCTACCCCTCTATCGGGTGCCAACCCTGCACTGCGCCGGTCGCCCCCGGCGAAGATCCCCGCGCGGGCCGCTGGCCCGGGCAAGACAAAACCGAATGCGGCATCCACCTCAAGGATGGCAAACTGACCCGCACAGGAGAAAACGCATGACCCATATCGTCACCGACCAAGGCTTCCAATCCGACGATTGGACCGCCCCCATCACTGCCCTTGAGGACGCCCGCGAAGGCCACGGCATCGACTTACCAAGTAGCGCCGACCCCAACGAACTGGCCGGACGCCTGCGCAATATCCCCTTGATTCGCGTGGATTTTCCCAGCTTCGCCGATGGCCGCGGCTTCACCATCGCCCGGCAATTGCGCCTGATGGGCTTCAAGGGGCGCCTGCGGGCGCGCGGCCATGTGATCGCAGATCAATACGCCATGGCGCGCCGCGCGGGCTTTGACGAGGTGGAAATCAGCGATGATCTGGCCACCCGCCAACCCGAGGATCAATGGCTGTTCCGGGCCAATTGGCGCGCGCATGACTACCAATCGCGCCTGCGCGGATAAACCGCCCTTCACCTGACCTAAATCAAAGATTACTCTGAGGTGTCGGTTTAAATCACCGGCAAGCGACACAATGAATGAGATCAGTAAAGTGACCGAAGCCGCGGCCAAATCTGTGCCCAAAACCCCCACCCTGCCCGATGCCCAGACTGTAACGCAGGTCAAACATTGGACGGACCGTTTGTTTTCCTTCCGGGTGACACGCCCCGCCTCGCTACGCTTCCGCTCGGGCGAGTTCGTGATGATCGGCTTGATGCAGACGGATGAGAAGACCGGCAAGGAAAAGCCCTTGTTGCGGGCTTATTCCATTGCCTCGCCGTCATGGGACGATGAGTTGGAGTTCTACTCGATCAAGGT
>DATFKJ010000466.1:0-4507 GCA_035268705.1 Roseovarius sp.
AGCACCACCGGCGCGCCTTGGGCGGCGCGGGCGATGGCGGAAAGCGTGGGCTTTGCATCGTTCAGCAGAACCGGGATGGCGGTTTCCGGCCAGACGATGAGATCGGGGCGGGCGCCGCCCTGCCCCGGTTCAGAGGTGAAGCCGATCTGACGATCGAAGAAGGTCTGGATATGGGCCGGGTCCCATTTGAGGTGCTGGGACGCGTTGGGCTGGATCAGGCGGATATTGGGGGCGTCTTGAGGTGTTTGCGGCGCGGGCGGAAGTTGCCCTGCCACGGCGAAGAGCGCGGCAAAGCCCACCAGCCCCGCACCACCGGGCAGGCGCGGGCCGGTCAGCAGCGCGGCAAGGGCCGTGGCGGTGGCAAGCAGCATGAATGTAAGGCCGAGCGAGCCGGCGAGAGAGGCCAGCGGCAAAAGGCCCGTGTCGATCAAGGCGTGGCCCGGTTGCGCCCATGGAAAGCCGGTGAAAAGCGTGCCGCGTAGCGCCTCGGTCAAGGTGAGCACGCAGGCCAATCCGAGCGCCCCGCCCCGCGCGGCATAGGCCACGCCAGCGGCCAGCGCCCAGAACAGCGCCAAGCCGCTCGCAAGCCCGAACAGCGCGAAGGGTGCCATCCAGCCGTGGCGGGCGATATCGACGAGAAACGGCTCGATGATCCAGCTGAGCGACAGGGCGAAATAGCCCGCGCCCATGGCCCAGCCGCCCCAAGCCGCCGCACGCCAGTCGGGCAAGGCGGGGAGCACCGCGGAGCAGCCTGCAAAAGCAAGGATGGAGAGCCACCAAAGGCCCAGAGGCGCCTGCCCGGTGGCGGCCAGAGCGCCGAGGGCAAAGAGCAGGGCCAGTCGCCACCGGGGGCGCAGGTGAGTGGCGCTGTCCCTGAGGCGCAGGGCGCTTTGCATGGGGTCAGGTATCCGACACGCCGGGCATCTGTACGCGCAGGCGCTTGATGCGGCGGGGGTCCGCCTCGGTCACTTCGATGGTGATACCGGCGGGGTGTTCGACCACTTCGCCGCGCACCGGCACCCGGCCCAGAAGCATGAAGACCAGACCGCCCAGCGTGTCGATCTCTTCCTCGTCCACTTCCTCGGTATCGGTCAGGGATTGGCCGATCTCGGCCTCGAATTCCTCAAGCGGGGTCTTGGCGAGGGCAAGGTAGACGCCGGGGCGTTCCTGCGTCCAGAACTGAGCGTCGTCGAGGTCGTGCTCGTCCTCGATCTCGCCGACGACCTGTTCGATCAGGTCTTCGATGGTGACAAGGCCATCCACCCCGCCGTATTCGTCGATCACCAGCGCCATGTGCCGCCGATCGCTTTGCATTTTTTGCAGCAGGACGCCGATGGGCATGGAGGGCGGCACGTAGAACAACGGGCGCAGGGTATCCTTGAGCGAGAACCGCCCGCCCTTGCCGTTGAACCCGTGTTTGAGCGCGAAATCCTTGAGGTGGACCATGCCGATGGGGGTGTCGAGTGTGCCCTCAAAAACCGGCAGGCGGGTCATGCCGCTGTCGCGGAAAACCTGCACCAGATCATCCTTGGAGATGTCCGAGGGGACCGAAACGATTTCGGCCTTGGGGGTGGTGACATCCTCGACCGCCATGTTGCGCAGGTTGCCCATACCGGGGCCTGCGTCGGTTGGGTGGCTGTCGGTGATGGCCTCATCGCTTTGGGCATCATCCTCGCCGTGGGTCAGGACCCCTATGATGCGGCGGAAAAATCCGCCCTGATCCTCGTCGATTTGATCCTGTCGATCTTGCCCGTTTTCGGGCTGCGCGCGGTGCGCCGCGTTAGAGGAGTCTTCGGTACTGTCGCCCATTGTCTCTTTTGTCCGGTTGGTGGGGGTCACGGCCCCCGGGTATGTCCCTAATATGGGTCAGGTAGGCCCAGTTTGCCAAGTATCGCCACTTCGGTTGTTTCCATCAAAGTGGCATCTTGGTCACGGATATGGTCATACCCAAGCAGATGCAGCACGCCGTGAACCATGAGGTGCGTCACATGGTCTGCAAATGGTTTGCCCTGTTCGGCGGCTTCGCGGGCACAGGTGTCATAGGCGATGGCGATATCGCCAAGCTCGGGGTCAAACCCGGGTTGCGGCAAAACGGGCGATGCGCCCGGTGCGTCGGCGGCGCGGTCTTCGCTTGGCCAACTCAGAACATTCGTGGGGGCAGATTTTTCACGAAACTCGGCATTGAGGGTGGCGATACGCGCGTCATCACAGGCCAGCACGGCGATCTGCCAATCCGCCGGATCGAGGCCAAGGTGGGTAAGCGTGGCCCGCGCGGCGGTTTCGGCAAGAGCCTCAAGCCCGAATTCTTGCCAGCGGTGGTCTTCCATGAGCGTGTCGGTGAGCATTTGGCATATGCCGGGGGCGCTGCCCCCGGACCCCCGGGATATTTAGGAACAGAAGAAGAGGCTTTGGCGGGTTTGGCGGGGGGCGTCAACCTGCGGGGTTGTCCTTGTCATACGCCTCGATGATCGCGGCGACGAGCGGGTGGCGCACCACGTCCTTGGCCGAGAAGTAATTGAAGGCGATGTTGGGGATGTGTTTCAGTAGGCGTTCGGCGTCGTGCAACCCCGAGGTGACGCCGCGCGGCAGGTCGATCTGGCTTCGGTCGCCGGTGATGACCATGCGCGAGCCTTCGCCAAGGCGCGTCAGGAACATTTTCATCTGCATGGAGGTGGCGTTTTGCGCCTCGTCCAGCACCACGAAGGCATTGGCCAGCGTCCGCCCGCGCATGAAGGCCAGCGGCGCGATCTCGATGCGCTTTTCCTCGATAAGCTTGGCCAGTTGCTTGCCGGGAAGAAAGTCGTTCAGCGCATCGTAAAGTGGCTGCATGTACGGGTCGACCTTGTCTTTCATGTCGCCCGGCAGGTAGCCCAGTTTCTCGCCCGCCTCGACCGCGGGGCGCGCGAGAATGATCCGGTCGACATGGCCTTCGATGAACATCGACACGCCCACGGCCACGGCAAGATAGGTCTTGCCGGTCCCCGCTGGGCCGATGCCGAAGGCCAGTTCATTGGCAAAGAGCGATTTGACATAGGCCTTTTGCGCATCGGTGCGCGGTTCGACCAGTTTCTTGCGGGTCTTGATTTCGACCGTGCCGCCCTTGAACATCTCAAGCTGATCGCCGTCGCGGGTGCCGGTGCCATCGGCGCCACTGTCCATGCGCAATTCGCGGTCGACATCCGCCGCCTCGACCGGTTTGCCGGTTTCAAGGCGCTGGTAGAGCGCGCTCAGCACCTCGATGGCTTCCTTGGCGGTCGCCTCGTCCCCCATGACGGCGAGTTGATTGCCGCGGCGCAGGATCTGCACGCCCATTTTCTGTTCGATGTCGGCAAGGTTGCGGTCAAATTCGCCACACAGGTCGATCAACAGACGGTTGTCAGGGAATTCGATTGCCTCTTCGTGCAGGGCATCGTCGGGCGGAGGCAGCACGGTGGTGTTCAATCAACTCTCCAAGGTTGGAAGCGTGTTTGGAAAAGGGTGCCAAGTTGCGCGGGCAGGCGCAAGGGCGGGTGATGAAATGTCATGGATTTGAGACGAAAACAGCCGCAGGGCGTGACCCTGCGGCTGTATCCTGGGCGTATTGCACACGGATCAGAGCGGGTCGCCGACCGTTTGGCTGCCTTTGTAGTTGCCCGTCGCCACGGTGGGCGGCGCCGTGCCGGAGCAGACCGGTTTGCCGTATTTGTCGAGGCGTTGCGACAGGTACCCTTCGATCCCGTCGTCGATAATCCAGTGGTCGCAGCCGTTGGGATCAACCCAGATACCCGCGACCAACTCGCTCAGGTGGGCACCACCGGGGCCATCGCTTTGGCCGTAGTCACGGGTTTTGTCGGTTTGAACCTTGCCACCACCGCCTTCGCCGGAGATGGCCGAAATGACAGCCCCGCCTTCCGAACAGGCGGAGAGTGCAAACGCTGCACCGGTGAGAAGCGCGGCAGATTTGAGAAGTTTCATAATGAGCCCCTTTTACCGGATACAAATAATTTCGACGCGGCGGTTTTGTGCCATGCCTGAGGATGTGTTGTTGGAGGCGCGCGGCATACGTTCACCGTAGCCACGGACATCCGCGATGCGGGCGCCGACGCTGCGCGCCACGCGGGCGACCGAGTTGGCGCGGTTATACGAAAGCTTCATGTTGTAGCTGTCCGAGGCGCGGCTGTCGGTGTGGCCGGTAATGATATAGGAGGTGGCCCCGGTTTTCTGGAAGAATTCCTGAAGGCGACGCTGGCCCGCGGTGCTTATATGGTGGCTGTCGGTGGCGAAGAATTGGTCCGATTCCATCACGCCACAGACATTGCCACGGCGACAGACCGGGATACCTTGTCGGCTGACGTGGGGTGTCATGTAACCTTCGAACCCGTCGTCCATCACCCAATGCTCGCATCCATCGGGGTCGACCCAGATGCCCGGAGTATAAACTTCGCCCGTCACCGTGCGCTGCCCCTGCTGCGCCAGCCCGGCGTCTGCCGAAACTGCAAGTCCGAGGGCGACCGCAGCAAGCCCCCCC
>DATFKJ010000467.1:0-6672 GCA_035268705.1 Roseovarius sp.
GTCAGCATCTTGCCGATCCAATTGGGGTTGGTGGCCCCGATCCGGTCAAGCACCGCGCCGAAGGCGGCGCCGATGACGATAGCGAGAATGATCGAGGTCATGGCTTAGCCCTCCTTCCGATAAAGCAACATTGCGGTGGGAATGGCGGCGGCAAAGGCCCCGGCAGCAAAGATGTAGCCCGAGATCGAGGTCTGCATCATGCCGCTCATCATATGGCCCGAGGTGCAGCCCCCCGCCAGCCGCGCGCCGTAAAGCACGATGAAGCCGCCCAGAAAGGCCATCGCATAGCGCTTCACAGGCGTGTCGCCATAGTTGGCGTACCAGATCGCGGGCAAGCGGCGCTCGTCCGTGTCCACACCGCCGCGCGCCATGGCCGACAGGAAGGCCCCCATTGCCATGGCCAGCACGAAAACAAAGCTGTAGTTCAGCGGGTTGGCGGCATTCGTGGCATATTTCCCGCCGGACTTGGCAAGGTATGCGTTGCTTGAGGTATAGCCGTCCTCGGTCTGGGTGATCAGGTCGGGGTTCACCGTGTTGCCGACGATGGCATCGAGGATCACGAACTGCGTACTGACCCCGATGGGTTTGACCAGCAGCACGGCCCCGAAGAATACCAGACCGAGCAAAAGCCCGCCCAGTTTCCAGTTGAGTGTCATGGTATGTCCTTCCGCGGTTATTCCGAGCGGAATACATATATCTTTTTCGGAATGTTTGGTTTGATTTCGATCAATATGGCCGATCAGCCATTCATCGCCGCCATCAACCGTGCCTTTTCACCGGTGTCATCGGCGTTGGATATGGCATTTGCCAAATCCTCCAGCGTGGCAATCGAATGACCCGCGCGAAAGGCATCCACATGCGGCAGCATGGCCTTGATGCCGGTGGCCTTTGGGGCGAAGCCTTCCCATCTGAGCAGCGGGTTGAGCCAGATGAGCCGGCGCGCGGAGAGGTGCAGGCGCTCGATCTCCTTTTCCAGCGCAGGGGCATCGCCCCGGTCGAGCCCATCGGTGATGAGCAGGACAACCGCCCCCTGACCCATGACCCGGCGCGACCAGTCGCGGTTGAAGGCGTGCAAGCAGTCGCCGATCCGGGTGCCGCCTTCCCAATCCTGCGCTTCCTTGCCGGCGGACGCCAGCGCGCTGTCGACGTCGCGGGTGGCAAGGTGACGGGTGATATTGGTCAGCCGCGTGCCGAAGGTGAAGGCATGGACCTTGGCCCAGCCCGCGCCTTTCTCATTGGCGACCGCGTGCAGGAAATGCAGGACCATGCGGCTGTATTGGCTCATCGAGCCGGAGATATCGCAGATCACGACAAGGTTGGGCCAACGCGGGCGCGGCTTTTGTCGGTGAATGCGGCGCATCTCGCCCCCCCGGCGCAGGGCGGCGCGCAGGGTGGCGCGGGCATCGAGGCGCGCACCCTTCGCATCGGCCATGCCGCGCCGCGACGCAAAGGGTTTCACCGGCAGGCGCAGCCGCGCCAGCATCCGCTTGGCCTGCGCCACTTCTTCGGTCGACATCTGTTCGAAATCCAAGCTGCGCAGGCGTTCCTCGGTGGACATGGTGGCCGAGGCGTCGATCTCGATGACGGTTTCTTCCTCGGGCTGGTCGGCAAATTCGGGGATGTCGGGCTCCACCCCGTCCAACAGCGCCTCGGCCGCGCGTTTTTCGGCGGATTGGGCGACACGTTCCTCCTGCACGCCGCGAATGGCGGGCAGCATCATGGCCATCATATGCTCAACGTAGCGCGGGTCGCGCCAGTAAAGGCGGAAGAGCTGCGCAAAGACCACAGCGTGTTCCGGCTTGGAGACGAAACAGGCCCGCAGAGTATAGAAAAAATCGGCCTTCGAGGTGAACCCCGCGGCCTCTACCGCGCGGATCGCATCAATCACCCGCCCCGTGCCGATGGGCAGCCCCGCCTTGCGCAGCGCCCGCGCGAAATGGGTGATGTTATGGGTGAGCTTGGGGTTATCCGGCAGCTCAAGATCGGGGAGTTCAACCATGGGCTTCTTTGGGGGCCAGCCCGTCGCCATTGTCACTCGGACCAATGGCGCGACCATGGCTCCCCCCCGGAGTATTTCGGGAAAGATGAAGCATCAGGCCGGCTCCAGGCTCGCCTTGGCCTCGTCCAGAAGGCGCTTGGCCTCAGAGCCTTGGATTTGCTGGATGTCGTCCTGATACTTGAGGATCGCGCCCAGCGTGTCGGCGATCACCTCGGGAGACAGCGAGATCACATCCAGCGCCAACAGGCACTTGGCCCAGTCGATGGTTTCGGCCACGCCGGGTTTTTTGAACAAATCCTCGGTGCGCAGCCGTTGAACGAAGGCCACGACCTCGCGGCTGAGGCTTTCGGCGGCCTCGGGTGCGCGGGATTGCAGGATCTCTATCTCACGGTCGAAGCTGGGGTAATCGACCCAATGATAAAGACACCGGCGCTTGAGGGCGTCATGCACCTCGCGCGTGCGGTTGGAGGTCACGATGACGATGGGCGGTTCGGGGGCCTTTACGGTTCCAAGTTCAGGGATCGTGACTTGAAAATCGCTGAGGGCTTCCAGCAAGAACGCCTCGAAGGGTTCATCCGTCCGGTCCAACTCGTCGATCAACAGGACCGGCGCGCCGCCGGCCTGTGGGCGCATGGCTTGCAAGAGCGGGCGTTCGATCAGGTAGTCGTCGGAAAAAAGTTCATCCTTGAGGTGGCCACGATCCACCCCGCCTGCCGCCTCGGCCGTGCGGATGGCGATCATCTGTTCGGCGAAATTCCATTCATAGACGGCCGAGGCCGAATCCAGCCCTTCGTAGCATTGCAGCCGGATTAGCCGCCGACCCAAGGCCGCGGACAGGGACTTGGCAATCTCGGTCTTGCCGACACCGGCTTCACCTTCCAGAAACAAAGGGCGCCCCAGCGTAAGCGACAAGAACACCACCGTGCCCAGATCGCGGCCACAGACGTAGCCCTCTTCGGACAAAAGGCCTTGCACCTCGTCAATCGTTGTCGGCAGTGTCATGGCGTCCCTCCCTTGCCTGAAGAAGGACTGCATGGGGGATTGCGCGGGGTCAAGGGCGCAAGGCCCGCACTGCGACCTTTGTCGCAACCCTAAAACCTCTTGGATTCTCCCAAATTTCGCCCAAGTTGACGCTTACCACTCGACGCAAAGAACGCGCCAAGCGTTGAGCATGCATTGAGGACCTTTACAGGATGCAGGACAGCCCGAACATTTTCGACACGCCGTTGTCCGGCCTGAACTGGGCCGAGTGGATCGACAAGGTCGACGATCAGATCGTCGAGAACGGATTCGTGGAGTATCTGGGATCAAAGCACTTGGCCGCTTTTGTGACCGGCAAGCCGATCCTTCTGGTCACCTTCGAGTCGTTGGATCAGGTGCGGTCCCTTTCGGGCAGCGGTCAGCCGGTGGGCTGGCACTTGGCCAAGGCGCTTGGTTGGTCGCACATGGCTATGGTCAGCGATGGCGACACATGGTTTCGCGATCCGCGCGTCTTTGGCTTTTTCGACCGGCTGATCGATGACGGCTTCTTCGAAGGCTACGATCAAGTGCTGTTCTATGGTGCGGGCGCGGCGGGCTATGCCGCGGCGGCCTTTTCGGTAGCCTCCCCCGGCGCGCGCGTCTTGTCTGTACAACCGCAGGCCACGCTTGATCCGCGGGTCGCCGAATGGGATGATCGGTTCCTGCACATGCGCCGCACGTCGTTCGATCAGCGTTATGGGTACGCGCCCGACATGCTGGATGCCGCCGAAGAGGCCTTCGTGCTTTATGATCCCGACATTCGGCTTGACGCGATGCATGCCGCTTTGTTCACCCGGCCCAACGTGACGAAATACCGGATGCGCCATTTGGGCTCGGAGATGGAAAAGAGCCTGATGGAGATGTCGATTTTGCTGCGGATCATTGCCCAGATGAGCGCCGGGAAACTCAACCTTGGGAATCTGTCCAAACTGTTCCGAGCGCGGCGCAAGCATGTGCCCTATCTCAAGCGGGTCCTGATGCGGCTGGAACGCGATGAGCGGCTCTCTCTCAATGCGCGTTGGGCCCAATGGGTACTGCGGAACTCTCCCGGGCCGCGCTTTCGCAAGTCGCTGCGTTTCGCCCATGAGAAGGCCGAGGCGCGCGGCATCGACATGCCCAAGCGCGAATTCGAGTGATTTGAGGTCACGCGGCATCTGGCGCGGCGGCGCGGGATTGTGTAAAGCCCTTGGCCATGACCCAGAGTGTGACCCTCAAACGCCCCGACGATTGGCACCTTCACTTGCGTGACGGGGCCATGCTGCGGGCCGTCCTGCCCGAAACCGCGCGGCATTTCGCCCGCGCGATCATCATGCCAAATCTCATGCCGCCGGTGGTCACTGCCGCCGATGCGCGTGCCTACCGCGACCGGATCATCGCCGCCCGCCCCGAAGGCAGTGATTTTACGCCGCTGATGACGCTCTACCTGACCGAGGATACCGACCCGCAGGATCTGGCCGCCGCCCATGGCGAGGGGCTGATTACAGCCGTCAAACTCTATCCCGCCGGGGCCACCACCAATTCGGCAAGCGGCGTGCGCGACTTCGACAAGGTGCGTGGCGTGCTGGAAAAGATGGCCGAAATCGGCTGCCCACTTTGCGTGCATGGCGAAGTGACGGACGCGGAGATCGACATTTTCGACCGCGAGGCGGTGTTCATCGATCGGGTGCTTGACCCCATTCGCCGCGCCACGCCGGGCCTGCGGGTGGTCATGGAACATATCACCACCCGCGACGGGGTGGACTATGTCAAAGCGAATGATACCGACCTCGGCGCCACGATCACCACGCATCACCTTGTGATCAATCGCAACCATATCCTCGTGGGCGGCATCAAACCGCATTATTACTGCCTGCCCGTGGCCAAGCGCGAGGAGCATCGCCTTGCCCTGCGCGCCGCCGCCACAAGTGGCGACACCCGCTTCTTCCTTGGTACCGACAGCGCGCCGCATACCGACGCCAATAAGGAAAGCGCCTGTGGCTGCGCGGGTTGTTTCACCGCCACCAACACGCTTTCGATCCTCGCCCATGTGTTCGAGGACGAAGGCGCGCTTGATAAGCTCGAAGGGTTCACCTCGCGCCACGGCCCGGCCTTCTATGGCCTGCCTGAAAGCGATGACACCATCACCCTCACCAAGGGCGAGACCGTCACCTACCCCGACCATATCATGACCGAAGACGGCCCCGTCACCGTCTTCGATCCGGGCTTCCCCCTGCACTGGCAGGTTACCTGACCCTTTCTTCTTGCTCTAAATATCCCCGCCGGAGGCATAAAATCTTCTGGCCCGCCGCCCGCAGAAGGACCAAACCGATGATCCCCACCGCCTACCCTTCGCCCCAAGAAATCGCCCGCCTGACCGCGCGCATGCTGCTGGAAATCGAGGCGGTGCATTTCAATGCCGATGACCCTTTCACCCTCGCCTCGGGCCTGCCCTCGCCGACCTATATCGATTGCCGCAAGCTCATCAGCTTCCCGCGCATCCGCGCGACCCTGATGGATTTCCTGGCCGTTACCGTGATGCGCAACGCGGGGCTTGAAGCCTTCGACAACGTGGCAGGTGGCGAGACGGCGGGCATTCCCTTTGCCGCGCTGATGGCTGAACGCATGGCCCTGCCGATGACCTATGTGCGCAAGAAGCCCAAGGGCTATGGCCGCAACGCCCGAATCGAAGGTGCGATGAGCGAAGGCCAGCGCGTGCTGCTGGTCGAAGACCTGACCACCGATGGCGGATCGAAGATCAGCTTCGTCGATGCCATCCGCGACACCGGCGCCAGTTGCGCCCATACGGCGGTGATCTTCTATTACGGCATCTTCCCCGAGACCGAGAAAACCTTGGGTGATCGTGGCGTTACGCTGCATCACCTGTGTACATGGCGGGATGTTCTGGCCGAGGCGCGCGCGCAAGCATCCTTTGATGCGGCCACGCTGGATGGGGTCGAATCGTTTCTCGACGACCCGCGGGCGTGGCAGGCCGCGCGCAGCTAAAAGCCGCGGCGTCATCCACGCGCAAAAAAGAAATTCTGCGTCTTTGAGGTCACGCCGCCTCGAACTGCACCGAGAGCCACCACAATATCGGCTGCAATTTACCACCTGCACCGCAAGATCATGTGTGCTATCTTATCCACACTATGTCCACAGAGTTATTACTCTGGCTCATGGACAAGCACGGCTCTATGACCATCCAATCGCGGAAATTGGGGGGAAGTATGAACGAGGTTGCAAGTTTCAACGCCACCGGCGCCGAGGTGCAGGACGCCGAAACGATGCCCCATTCCATCGAGGCAGAACAGCAGCTTCTGGGCGCTTTGCTGACCAATAACGATGTTTATGACCGCGTCGCCTCGATCATCCAGCCGCATCATTTTTACGATCCTGTTCACCAACGCATCTACGAGACCGCCGTTGCGCGGATCGCCAAGGGCAACCTTGCGTCGCCCGTCACCCTGAAGGCCTTTCTGGAAGAGGACGAAGGCCTGAAGGAACTGGGCGGTCCGGCCTATCTGGCGCGTCTGGCGGGGGCGGCAATCTCGGCCTTTGCCGTGCGCGATTACGCCCAGATGATTCACGACATGGCCGTACGGCGCGAGTTGATCGCGCTTGGCCATGATATCGCGGGCAAGGCATTGCAAGCCGATGTCGAGTCCGAGCCCAAGGAT
>DATFKJ010000468.1:0-5811 GCA_035268705.1 Roseovarius sp.
GGACGAAGCCGCTCTCGCGGCAATTGCGCTTGTGGCCTGGGTTAAGGGCTGATTCAGGCATTTTGAGATCTGGCTGACCTGTTTGACGATTGAGGTTTCTCAATCTGATGACAGGAGGTTCCCATGAAGGAGAAGAAGACGAGCCCGCTGCGCGAGCGGATGATCGAAGACATGCGCATTCGTGGAATGTCGCCGAAGACCCAGCAAGGCCATATCAGGGCGGTCGAGTATTTCGCTGAATTTATTGGGCGCTCCCCGGATACCGCGACGCCGGATGAGCTGCGCGCTTACCAGCTCCACATGACAGATAGCGGGGTCTCGACCGGCGTGTTCAACGCCAGGATCGTGTCGTTGCGGTTCTTCTTCGGCATGACTTGCGGGCGCGAGGAGATGAAGCGATACATGCAGTTCCGGCGAAAGGCGAAGAAGCTGCCCGTTGTCTTGAGCGTCGAGGAGGTGGGCGATCTGCTTGCGGCGGTTCCTGGGCCGGGGCTCAAGTATCGCGCGGCCTTGGGAATTAGTTATGGCGCTGGCTTGCGCGCATCCGAGGTTTGCAATCTCAAGGTGTCAGATATCGACAGCGATCGGATGCTGATCCATGTCGATGAGGGCAAGAACGACAAGGACCGGAAAGCCATGTTGTCACCGGCTTTGCTTGACTTGCTCCGCGACTACTGGCGGGAAGCTCGGCCAGAGGGATGGCTGTTTCCGGGCAAGCCCAAGATCATGGCCCTGTCGCCGCGCCAGCTGAACCGGGCGTTCACATCGGCCAAACACATGGCTGGGATCAATAAACCCGCCACGCTGCATACGTTGCGCCACAGCTTTGCCACGCATCTGCTCGAGGCCGGAACGGATGTCCGGGTGATCCAGGTGCTGCTTGGTCATTCAAAGCTCAGCACGACGGCGCGCTATACGCATGTCGCGACCAAGACTATCCGCGGCACTGTCAGCCCCTACGAGATGTTGGAGAAGCTGCAGGATCACACCGTCAGGCGAGGATTGGAGTAGGAACCCGGCGCTTGCCGCGCCCACGGCTGGAGATTGCTGACATCTTTCGGAAGTATGGTCCCGCATATCGGCAGGCCAATGCGGGGCATGTCAGTCTCTCCCAGCTCAAAGTAATGTCGGCGATTGAAGCCTGCCGAACCGAGGCGCTCGGCGGGCATGTGGCAGGCTGCACCAAGTGCGGCCACCATCACATCGCGTATAACAGCTGCAAGAACCGGCATTGTCCCAAGTGTCAGGGACCTGCCGCGCGGGACTGGATGGAAGCGCGCGCCGAAGATCTGTTGCCCGTCGAGTACTTCCACGTCGTCTTCACGTTGCCTGCCGAGATTGCCCGCATCGCGTATTGGAACCAGAAGGCGGTCTACGGCCTGTTGTTCCGCGCGTCTGCGGAAACGGTGATGACCATCGCTGCAGATCCCAAGCGCCTCGGCGCAAAGGTCGGCATGACCAGTGTCCTACACACCTGGGGGTCGGCGCTGACCCATCATCCCCACATCCACATGATCGTCCCAGGTGGCGGCCTATCGCCAGATGGCAAGAGGTGGGTCGCCTGCAAACCGGGGTTCTTTCTGCATGTGCGGGTGCTGGCACGACTGTTCAGACGCCTGTTCCTGGAAGGGTTGATGGAACTACATCGCGCAGTCCAACTCACCTTCTTTGGTGATCTGGGCCGCCTTGCGCAGGCAAATGCCTTTGCGCAGTGGCTTGCCCCGTTCCGCAAATCCGAATGGGTAGTCTATGCCAAACCGCCCTTCGGCGGGCCTGAGGCTGTGCTGGCCTATCTGAGCCGTTACACCCACCGGGTCGCGATCTCGAACCAACGACTGGTCAGTGCGGATGCCGATACCGTCGCGTTCCGCTGGAAGGACTATCGTATCAAACGTGGTGACCGTCAAAAGGTCATGCGTTTGGCAACGCCCGAGTTCATCCGCCGCTTCCTGATGCATGTTCTCCCGGACGGGTTCCATCGCATCCGGCACTACGGCCTGTTGGCCAGTGCGGCGCGCAAAACAAACATCGCCAAAATCCGAGCCATGCTGAGCGCCCAACTCGCCGAACAAACCTCTGAACTTGAGCCAGATCCCGAGATCATCCCTCTTACTTTGCGCGAGCCATGCCCCTGCTGTGGTGGCCCCATGCGCATCATCGAGATCTTCCGGCGCGGTCAGATACCAAAGTCACGCGCGCCACCACGGGAGCAAGCCGCATGATCAACTGCGTTAACACTCACTTCGATACGCTCCGACCGTCTTCGGCAGATCGGTCCAAATCGCTTGCGGTCATCATCCGAATTGATGGTCTTAATTGCACCGTCAGCGCTCGATCTATGGAATGCTCACGATCAAGGTGCCGAAAAATGACTGCGGCAAGCGCTTCAAACACAGTCGACCGCCCACTCGTGGTTAAGTCAGCCTCATACGCCAGCACTCTTTCTCCATAAACCGTAACCAGCCCCCGCGGCTTCCTCCTTCCGAGGTTTGTCAACACGGGCCGCACGCCTCGCGGAAGGGAAATGTTGCGCCCCGGCCCGCATCGAAAAACCTTCAGGTTTCCGGCCATTCGCCGCAACTACGAGAGGCTCGTATCAGAGAGTACCAAGCAGTCATTCACTGCCCCTTTGATTATTGTGCAACGATGCAGCACTATTCATCAAAGTCAGCCATGCGCAAAACGGGCTTCGCAAAGTTGGGTCAAGGCCAAGTTTTTACCGCAGGCAATAGCCACGCACCTGATGAACACGTTCTGCATTGTCTTGCGCAAGACGTCCATCGGCATTCCACAAAGAGTTTTCGAACCCAACCCGCAGTTTGCCGCCCTGCCGGTGCGCCTCGCACAGGCAGTCGGTTTCGCCCCGACCAAAGGCACAGACCGCCCAATCAGGCATCAGGCCCATGGCTTCCTTGCGCGCAAGGAAGGGCGTCAGATCGTCGGGCGCACTATCCTGATCCTTGCTGTAGCGGCCAAGAACAAAGATCAATTGCAGGCCCGGGTCATAGAGCAACTCATCGGGCAACAACCGCGCCAAGAGATCAAAGTCCGCCGCGTCATACAGGATATGTTGCACGAAAATATGCCGTGAGTGGCATTCCAGATAGAACGCCCTCGCCACAGCATCTTCGGTGTCCTGAACCATTTCACGTAGCGCGACCGAAACCAAGCCCGCCCCCGACTCCAGCGCCACCGCGCGTTGATGCGGGGCAGCATAAGACCCCGCCGCCTCGGTCGTAATCTGGAGCGCCATCTGTGGCACCGTCAAACGCAGTTCGGCCAAAGCCTCGCGGTACAGACCGGCATCCAGCACATGGCACCCTTCGCCATCGCGCAGATGCAGGTGCAACCCATCCGCCCCCGCCGCCGCACAGTCTCTCGCCGTCTCGACAATCTCAGGCAGGGCCATCGGTAAGGCCGGATGATCGGCCTTCGTACGGCGGGCACCGTTCGGTGCGACCATAAGGTGCGGCAAATCAGTCATGACAAGGCCACCTTCAGGGCTGTTTCAAGCTTGCTAACAAGCTCGTCAATCTGTTCCTCTGTCAAGATGAAGGGCGGTGCCAGAAGAACGTGGTCCCCTTGCCGCCCGTCGATCGTGCCGCCCATCGGGTAGCACATCAACCCGGCGTCCATGGCCGCAGCCTTGACCCGCTTGTGCAGTTTGAGCGATGGATCAAATGGCGCTTTCGTTTCTCTGTCGCGCACCAGCTCCAGCCCTTGAAACAGCCCCCGGCCCCGAATGTCGCCAACGTTGGGGTGTTGGCCGAACGCATCGGTCAAACGATCCTTGAGCAAGGCACCTGTGGACAGAACGCCCGACAATACCTTTCCATCGGTCAAGCGGTCCAGAACTGCCCCGGCGGCAGCCATGGCCATCGGGTGCCCGATATAGGTATGCCCGTGTTGAAAAAAGCCCGTTCCCCCTGCAATCGTGTCGTGGATTTGCGCGGAACACAGCATCGCGCCGACGGGCTGATACCCGGCCCCCAACCCTTTGGCGATGGTGGCGATGTCGGGCACGATACCCTCCTGCTCGCAGGCAAACAACGTTCCGGTCCGGCCCATCCCACACATCACCTCATCCAAGATCAACAGGACGCCATGCCGGGCGCAAATCTCGCGCACCCGCTTGAAATACCCCGGCACCGAGGGCACCGCGCCCAGCGTGGCCCCGACCACCGGCTCGGCGACGAAGGCAATCACCGTTTCGGGGCCAACGCGCTGCAACTCGGCCTCAAGCTCATCGGCCACCCGCAGGCCGTAGGCTTCGGGCGTTTCACCCTCTTGTCGCCCGCGGTATTCATAGCAAGGTGAAATGTGGCTGGTCTCGATCATCAAGGGCGCGAAGGGCTCTCGCCGCCAGGCATTGCCCCCCGTCGAAAGCGCGCCAAGGGTATTGCCGTGATAGCTTTGCCGCCGGGCAATGAAACACGTCCGCTGGGGTTCGCCACATTCAAGAAAATACTGACGCGCGAGCTTGAGCGCGGCCTCGATCGCCTCTGATCCGCCGGACACCGGATAGACCCGGTCCAGCCCCTTTGGCGCATTGGCCGCCAAGGTCTCGGCAAATGATTCGGCGGCCTCAGTCGTGAAAAAACCGGTGTGGGCAAAGGGCAATTTTTCAAGCTGCATCGCGATCGCGGACTTTATCCCCTGATCGGAATGCCCAAGGCAGGACACAGCCGCCCCGCCGCAGGCGTCAAGATAACGTTTTCCATTGCGATCAATAATATAACACCCCTCGCCCTGATCTGCCCAAGGCAGGGCAGCGTTGCACGAACGATGAAAAAGCGCCGACATGATGGGGTCCTCCGGCTGATGAAAATTTGCCTCGTCAAATGGAGATTTGCATTTCACGGCACGATGTGCAAATTATTTTGCATCGCTAAAATAAAATGCGCGATTTATTTGCAATCAACCAACTGGGAGCTGACATGAACACGCTAATGAAACTTGCCGCCACAGCGGCTCTGGCCTTCGGCGCCACCACCGCCCAAGCCGAGGACATCGTCGTGGCCACCGACACCGCTTTTGTTCCGTTTGAATTCAAGCAAGATGGCGAATACACAGGGTTCGACATCGAAATGTGGCAAGCCATCTCAGAGGAACTGGGCGTTGAGTACGAACTGCGCCCGATGGATTTCTCGGGCATCATTCCTGCACTTCAGACTGGTCAGGTGGATGTGGCGCTGGCCGGGATCACCATCAAACCCGAACGCGAAGAAGTCATCGACTTCTCTGACGGATACTATGACAGCGGCTTTCGCCTGATGGTCCCGTCCGACAGTGATATCACCACATGGGACGATCTGGCCGGCAAGACACTGGCGGTAAAAACCGGCACCTCCGCTTCTGACTGGGCCGAGGAAAACCTGCCCGACACCGAGCTGCGCAAGTTCCCCAACATCGACAACGCCTATCTTGAATTGCGCACCGGCCGTGTGGACGCCGCAATGCATGACACGCCCAACGTGCTTTATTACATCGCCACTGCGGGCGACGGAGATGTGAAAGCCGTGGGTGATCAGCAAATGGCACACCAATACGGCATCGGTTTCCCCAAGGGTAGCGAACTGGTGGACCCGGTAAACGAGGCACTGGCCAAGATGCGCGAAGACGGTCGTTATGACGCGATCTACGCCAAATGGTTCGGCGATAACAACTGATCCGCTTGACCCGGTCGGGCCGCCTTTGGCCCGACCACCCTTCCCCTATTTCCAAATCCAATAACGGAGGCCTTCCATGGAAACGGACTGGTCCGTCATTGTCGAATTCATGCCCCAACTTCTTGAAGGCGCGAAAACGACG
>DATFKJ010000469.1:0-10161 GCA_035268705.1 Roseovarius sp.
CGCGAAGTGCTGGTGAAATGCCCGGTGGGCATCGCCAACTTCCTGATCAACCAAAAGCGTGAGCACGTGGCCCAAATCGAAGCCCGCTATGGCCTCTCGGTGCGCATCGAAGGTGATCCGCTGCTGATCTCACCAGATTTCAGCATCGAAAAACTCAAGACCGCAACTCGCAATGTCCCCGAGGCGACGGCGCCTGTCGTGTCCGTCGACAGCTCCTTGATGGATGATGTCGACAGCAGCAGCGCTCCCGAGGCCGAGGCTAAATCAGGCGACAATGCCGACAATGCCGAGAAAGCCGAGGCTAACGGCGAAGAGGGCAAGCCCAAGAAACGCCGCCGTCGCCGGCGTCGCCGGTCCAAGTCCAAATCGGGCGAGGAGGGACAAAACAACGAGGCGCAAACCGCCAGCGACGAAGGGCAACCTTCGGGGGCTGAAGGCGAAAAGACTGCAGAGGCCAAGGCCGATGAGGCCTCCGAGGCCAAACCCGAGGACAAACCTGCCGACGAAAAGCCCAAGAAAACCACCCGCTCGCGGTCGCGCTCCAGCTCCAAGTCCAAAACGGCCAAAGCCGAAGAGGCAGGCGAAACCCCCGCTACCGAAACGGCCGATGATAAACCTGCCGAGGCAGGGTCCGAGACGGAGGAGGCGACCGAGAAGCCCAAGCCAAAGCGCACGCGCAAACCGCGCAGCAGCTCGAAACCCAAGACCGAGCCCAAGGCTGATGCGCCCGAGGCACCCCCGGAGGCCCCTGCAGAAAAGGCGCCCAAGGAGGAGACAAAGGCCGCGCCCAAGCCCGCCCCGGCGGCACAAGAGCCCCCCAAGCCTGCGCCCGAGCCCAAGAAAGAGCCCGCAACCGCCACGGCGGACTCTGGACAGGCCGAGCCGGACAACAAGCCCAAGAAACGGGGCTGGTGGTCATTGGGTCGCTGAGCGACATCAGAAAGAAATTTGAAAACGCCGCGTTCTGGGGACGCGGCGTTTTTTCTTGGCTGAACCGGTGCATTGGGCGACACTCCGGCGCTGACCGGACGATCAACAAGGCAAACCCATGTTCGAATCCGGCATGCAAACTCTGCGCGCCCAAATGGGCAGAAGCGGCATTGATGTCGCCCTGATTGCCGATGAGGACAACATCTACTACCTCACCGGCTATTACGACTATTTGTATATGGATTTTGGTCGCCCCACCATTCTTGTTGTCCCGCGTGACGGGGATAGCCTGCTCATCACCCCGGTGACTGACCTAAACACAGCCGAGGCCAACGCCCGGGTCGACAGTATCGCGGCCTGGAACGATGGGGCAGGGCAGGAATGGCGCACCGAGCTACCCGGCGCGCGCAAAGGGGCCAAGTGCATCGCGATTGAACCGGACCACATGCCGCCCCTCGTGCGCCGTTATCTCGATGATCTGCTGCCTGCGGGCGGTTTGGCCGACGTCACCCCCATCCTTGCAGACATGCGGATGATCAAATCCCCGCAGGAATCGCAGCTCGCGCGTCACGCGGGCGAGGTCGCAAACGCCATGATGGCTGCGGGCCGCGCCGCGATTGGGGCAGGGGTGCCGGAATACGAAGTGGCCATCGCCACCTCTTAGGCCGGCACCCGCAGCGCCGCGGCCCTGCTTGCCGCATATTACGACGACGTGGATATGTCGCCCAATACCCATTTCCTGCAAATCATGGCCTCTGGCGAGGCGATCACCAAAACCCACCACATCGCCAGCACCCGCATTATGCAAAGCGGTGAGCCGGTTTTTCTGTGCTTTTGCGGAATGACCAATTTCCACCGATTCAAGTTGGGCTTTGATCGGACCTTCTGGATCGACCACATCGCAGACCCGGCACAGGCCGAGGTCTATCAGGTGGCGCTTGATAGCCAAGCCGCGGCACTTGCCGCCCTGCGCCCCGGCGTCACCGCCGAAAGCGTCCACGCCGCCTATGCCGAGGTGATCCAAGGCGCAGGCCATGACTATCCCTCCCGCTGTGGCCGGGCCACGGGGTTCAGCTTTCTGGAAAAACCACAGTTGGTGACAGGCGATCAGACGATCCTGGAATCGGGCATGGTTCTGGCCGTCGATGGCTCGGTCACGGTCGAAACCTTCCGCGCACAGGTCGGCGACAGTTTTATCGTGACCGAAACCGGCTATGAACCCCTGACCGACCATCCCAAAACCTTGGAAGACGTCATCGTTACGTAGCGTGGTCTCAATCCACCTCGTCTTTCTGTGCTGTCTCGGCTTGGTCAGCCGACCAAGCGCCTGCCGCTTCCACCGCCACAGGCGAGGCCGAGGGCAGAACCCCAAGATAGCTTTCGGTCTCTTCTACCGGGGTCACTACCTCGCGCTGTGTCATCCGATAAAGCGCATAAACCGAGATCACCGCAAAGGTCACACCCAGCACCAGCCAAAAGGCATAGGGTCCAAGCCCCTGCATCGCCCAACCGGTCGCCATCGGTCCGGCAATCGCGCCCAAGCCGAAGGTAAAGACCAACCCGCCCGACGCCGCGGGCATATCCTCTGGCGATAGTGTATCGTTCGTGTAAGCCAGAAACAGCGCATAAAGCGGCGTGGTCGTGCCACCGGCAAAAAACGCCGCGGCCATCAAGGCACCGATACCACCACCAAACATCCAGCCCGCCACGCAAGAGGTTGCGCCCAAAAAGGACGCACCGAAGATCAGTTTGCGCCGGTCCATCCGATCCGACAGCCAGCCGATAGGATATTGCAGCACCAAGGCTCCACCGAAAAGCATGGCCACGAACAAGGCAACCTGCGAGGCGCTCATACCGATCTGGGTGCCAAAGACCGCCCCCATGCCGGATTGGGTCGCATAGACACTGCCCAACAGGAAGATACCCACCGTACCAAGCGGCGATCCGACAAACAGTTTTCGTAGGGGCATCGGGCGTGCCACCTCCGCGGCGGGCACCGGCGTGATCGACAAGAGGATCGGCGTCAGCGAAATCGACACGAGAATCGACGCCCCGATGAATAGGGCCGAGGTTGCCGCATCCCCCAGCGTCAGAAGCCCCTGCGCCCCGATGATGCCCAATGTCTGCGCAATCATATAGGCGGACAAAACCTTGCCACGCGTCTCGTTCGAAGCAGCATCGTTAAGCCAGCTTTCGGCGGTGACATAGATCCCCGACATGCAAAATCCGATCAGGATACGCAGGATGGTCCAGGCCCAAGGGTCGGCAATCAAGGGAAATGCGATCAAGCCCCCCGACATCAGGCTGCCAAGTGCCGCGAAGGCCCGCACATGCCCCACGCGCCGGATCATCCCGGGTGTAAGGCGCGCCCCCGACAGAAAACCGATGAAATACCCCGAGGTGACAATCGCCAGTTCCGAGGCCGAAAAACCTTCGATATCGCCGCGCAGGCCAATCAGGGTAAAATGCATGCCGTTGCCCAGCATGATAAAGACGATCCCCAACAAAAGCGCCCAAACGCCTGACAAGACCTGTATCATCGCTTTATCTCCACGCCTTGACGTCCTGATGACCTGCCGATCAGTTTGAATGATCGGCTACGCTGCGTCGCGGCATATTCGCCGTTTACTTAAGCAACAGCGACATGGACGCAGAGTTGATCCGCCTCTCGCGCTTCAGGCTATTCCGCCTTGCGCACCACGTAAATCTGGTGGCCGTCCTCTTCTCGCATGGTGACAACCTCATGACCCGATTCTGCACAGAAATGCGGCACGTCGATCACCGCCGCCGGGTCATCTGCCAGCATCTCAATACAAGCGCCTGCTGCCAGCGGGGCCATCCGCTTGCGCAATTTCAAAACGGGCAGGGGGCACAACAACCCACGCGCATCCAGTGTATCGACAATCTCCATGTCACGCGATTTAGGTCCTCTGTTACAGCCTGTCCACAGGGTTGTGACATTGCGTGCCGTGACGCCGCCCGACAAATGGATTATCTGGGCCTTATGTTTGGAATCGAAATCATCGACGCGGGGCTTCTTCCCGCCATGATCGTGGCGCTGCTGGCTGGAGTTATTTCCTTCCTGTCGCCCTGCGTGCTGCCCATCGTGCCGCCTTATATCGCTTACATGAGCGGCGTGACCCTCACGGAACTCAGCCAAGAGGGTCAGAAACGCGCCCGCGCTATCCTTCCGGCGCTCTTCTTCGTATTGGGCCTCTCCACTGTGTTCCTGTTTCTGGGCTTCACTGCCTCGGCCATCGGGCAAACCTTCCTGCAATACCAAGACACCTTCAATACGGTCGCGGGGCTGCTCGTCATGGGGTTCGGCGCGCATTTCGTCGGCGTCTACCGCATCGGCTTTCTCGACCGCGAGGCCCGGTTGGACGTGGGCGACAAGGGCGGGTCGTCCTTCGGGGCATATGTCCTTGGCCTTGCCTTCGCCTTCGGCTGGACGCCTTGCATTGGCCCGCAACTGGGCGCGATCCTGTCGATGGCCGCCTCCGAGGGCAACGTCACCCGCGGCACCCTCCTTCTGGCGGTCTATGCCGCGGGGCTTGGCGTGCCTTTCCTTCTGGTCGCCGCCTTCCTGCCGCGCCTGACGGGCCTCATGGGCTGGATGAAGCGCCACATGGAGCAGATCGAGCGCGTGATGGGCCTGCTGCTCTGGACCATTGGCCTTTTGATGCTCACCGGCGGCTTTTCCGATTTCTCCTTCTGGCTTCTGGAAACCTTCCCGTCACTTGCAGCCTTAGGATAAGTCTTACTCTCGCCAAAAACCTGCGCTAGGCTCGCCCCGGTAAAGAGGTCCGAGGTCATGAGCAGCCCAAGCCCTGTGCGCAAACGGCGCGTTTTCTATATCCCGGGGTACGATCCGATCCATCCCCGCCGCTACCGCGAACTCTACCGCAAGGAGGGCGCGGAACAGGCGCGGATATCGGGCTACGACATCACGCTGAGCCCAAAGAAAACCGACAAGAACGGCAAGGGGCGCTACGGCTGGAACGTCAAAGGCCAGATCGACGGTGTAACGACCGAAACCACCTTCGATGTCCTCGTCTGGTCGGACATCGTGCGCGACAGCATGGAAAAGGGCATCCTTGGCACCTACGCCCAACTCCTCCGCACCGGGTGGACCTATATCGCCTCCGGCGCGCTTTTTCGCCTGATGCGCCTGCGCAAGGGGCCGGTGATTGCCGCGCTCTACCCGGTGGGGATGCTGATCGTGCAACTTCTCGTCGCGCTTTTGGCCGGGCATTTCGTCGGCAAAGGCCTGTCATGGTTCACGCAATTCCTGCCTCTCGGTCAGGAAGGCACCAGTTTCGCAGCCCACCAAATGGCTGCCAGCCTCGCCTATTGGCTGGGCCTTCTGCCAACCGCTTGGGGCCTGCTGCAATGGTTCAAATCCAAGGACAACAAGTTCTTTGCCTATTACCTGATGCACGACTACGCCTATTCCGCCCGCCACAAGGGTGCCAACCCGCCCGAGCTTGAGGCGCGCATGGCCGAATTCACCGATGAAATCGCCTCTGCCCTCACCGAAGACCTCGACGAAGTGCTGGTGGTCGGCCACTCATCTGGCGCCCACCTCGGCGTGTCGATCCTGTCTGATCTCATCCGACAGGGTCGCGTGCCCAAAGATGGCCCGGCGCTGTCGTTCCTCAGCCTCGGGCAAGTGGTCCCGATGGTGTCTTTTTTGCCCAAGGCGCACCGCCTGCGCGCCGACCTGCATTATCTTTCCACCCGCGATGAACTCACATGGGTCGATGTCACTGCCCCCGGCGATGGCTGCGCCTTCGCGCTTTGCGATCCGGTCGCCGTCTCTGGTGTGGCCCCAGAGGGCCAGAAATCCCCGCTGGTGCTGTCGGCGGCCTTCACCCAAACCCTTAGCCCTGAGCGTTGGAAAGAGCTTCGCTGGCGCTTTTTTCGGCTGCACTTCCAATACCTCTGCGCTTTTGATCGGCCCGGCGACTATGATTATTTCCAAATCACCGCTGGCCCGCAGACATTGGGCGCACGTTTCGACGGTCGCACGCCATCGCCCAGCACCATCACCCTACCGGCCAACAAGTTCACCGGGATCTCCGCATGACCCTGCCGCCCAAACCCCCGGCCCGCGAGGGGCGCGTGTCTCTCTGGCGCTACATGAAGCTCTTTCGCCAAGATATCCTCTCGGCGCAACCCGCGCGCCTTTACCGCGCGTGGATGGCTGAATTCAAAACGCCTTTCTTTCGCTCTTACCTTTGCAACCAGCCCGAGCTTGTTGATCTGGTGCTAAAGGACCGCCCCGACGACTTCCCGAAGTCCGACCGCATCCGCGAAGGGCTGGCCCCGCTTCTGGGCAATTCGGTTTTCGTCACCAATGGTGAGACATGGAAACGCCAGCGCCGGATCATCGACCCGGCGTTCGAAGGTGGCCGCCTGCGTGATACCTATCCCGCGATGCTCAAGGCCGGACAGGGGGCCGTGACGAGGCTTGCCGGGTTCGCGGACGGCACACCGCATGAGATCGAGGCTGAGACCTCCCACGCCGCCGCCGACGTGATCTTTCGCACGCTCTTTTCCATTCCCATCGAGAACGATACCGCCCGCCGCGTTTTCCACGCCTTCCGCGATCACCAGCGCGCGCAACCTGTGCTGAACCTCGGGGCCTTCATGCCGCTGCCCCGTTGGATGCCCCGTTTTCATCGGGGCGAAGCCAAGAAAACCGCCGCCACCATTCGCAGGCTCATCACTCAACTCACCGCCGCCCGCATGGACGAGATCAAGGCGGGGACAGCCCCCGACGATCTCGCCACGAAGATCATGACCACCGAAGACCCAGCTACGGGGGAACGGTTCGAAACCGAGGAAATGGTCGATCAGGTGGCGATCTTCTTCCTTGCGGGTCATGAAACCAGCGCTTCGGCCTTGGCTTGGGCGCTTTACCTGCTGGCGCTTTATCCCGAGTGGCAGGATAAACTGGCACAAGAGGCTTTGGCAACCTACGGCGATAATGGCCCCGACTTCGCGCAGGTCGGCAAGCTGCGCCTTGCCCGCGATGTCTTTCGCGAGACCTTGCGGCTTTACCCGCCCGTGCCAATGATGGTGCGTGAGGCCACATGCCCCGAACGCTTCCGTGACCGCGATGTGCCGAAAGGCGCACAAATCGTCCTCAGCCCATGGCACCAGCACCGCCACGAACGCCTTTGGGACCGCCCCGATGAATTTGACCCCGCGCGCTTTGGCACTGAGAACGGCAAGACTTGCCTGCGCACCGCCTACATGCCGTTTTCCGCCGGGCAGCGGGTTTGCACCGGCGCGGGCTTTGCGATGATCGAAGGGCCGCTTTTGTTATCGATGCTGGTCCGCGCCTATCGCTTCGATCTGGTCCCGGATCGCCCCGCCATGCCGGTGGCCCATCTCACGGTGCGCGGCAAGGATGGTATCTGGCTTCGGATCACGCCGAGGGGGTAGGTGGCGGATTTCTGTACAGAAATGGGCGTCTGAGTGTACAATCCGTACAGAAATCAGGCCCGATCGCGGTAGTACCTCAAAACATACAACCGGATGGCCGACGCAAGGCCCGATTCCACGCCGCGGGCCTCATCAATTTCGGCGGCTAAAGCGTTGATTGGAGTGTGTTTTTCTTCGGCGATCTCACGGAATGCGCGCCAGAACTCCTCCTCCAAGGACACGCTTGTGCGATGCCCTCGCAAGGTCAGTGAGCGTTTGACAGGCCGCCCGCTCATTCTCCATCTCGCTTGTGTTTGGAAAAATCCGCCAAGTCTTGGACATTACGCGATTTTTCAATCTCTTTCTGGGCTTTCGTCCGGCCGTGTTTGACCGCGTTTTCATCAGCCCGGGCGCGTTTTTCCGCCCGGGCCTTTTCCTTGCGAAACCGATTCAGGTTCACCGGTTTCGACATGTCAGTTAGTCCTTCGGCCCGATCATCTGCTCAGGTCGCACCACCTCGTCAAAGGTTTTTTCGTCGACAAATCCGAGGTTTACAGCCTCTTCTTTAAGTGTCGTGCCGTTCTTGTGCGCGGTCTTTGCGACCTTGGTGGCGTTGTCATACCCAATCGTCGGCGCCAAGGCCGTAACCAGCATCAGGCTTTCGCGCATCAGTTTCTCAATCCGCGCCTCGTTGGCCTGAACACCATTGAGCATCCGTTCGGTGAAACTATCCGCTGCGTCCCCTAAAAGTTGTATGGATTGCAACAGGTTATAGGACATCATGGGGTTGTAGACATTCAGTTCAAAATGCCCCTGCGATCCGGCAAACTTGATCGCCGCGTCATTGCCCATGACGTGTGCTGCCACCTGCGTCAGCGCCTCCGCCTGCGTCGGGTTCACTTTGCCCGGCATGATCGAACTGCCGGGCTCGTTCTCCGGCAGGATCAACTCGCCAAGGCCCGAGCGAGGGCCACTTCCCAAGAACCTGATATCATTGGCAATTTTATAGCAGCTTCCCGCCACGGTGGAGATCGCACCGGACATGAACACCATAGCATCATGCGCCGCCAAGGCCTCGAATTTATTGGGCGCGGTCACAAAAGGCAGGCCTGTAATCTCGGCCATATTGGCCGCGACCGTTTCGCCCCAACCCTGCTTTGTGTTGAGCCCAGTGCCCACAGCCGTGCCGCCCTGCGCCAATTCGTAAATTGCCGGCAACGCGGCCTTGATCCGGGCGATTCCTTGGCGGACCTGATGCGCGTAGCCAGAGAACTCCTGACCCAAAGTCAGCGGCGTCGCATCTTGCGTATGAGTCCGGCCAATCTTGATGATGTCATTGAATTCTTTGGATTTTAGCTCCAATGACGCCGCCAGTTTCTCCAGCCCTGGAAGCAGAACGTCATGCACGCTCATCGCTGTGGCGATATGCATGGCAGTCGGGAAGGTATCGTTTGACGACTGTCCCATGTTGCAATGGTCATTGGGGTGAACCGGGTCTTTCGTGCCGATTTCACCTCCCAGAATCTCGATGGCGCGGTTGGCGATCACCTCGTTGGAGTTCATGTTCGACTGTGTTCCAGAGCCCGTCTGCCAGACCACCAGCGGGAAGTTGTCGTCAAACTTGCCATCGAACACTTCGCCCGCAGCCTGGATGATTGCATCAGCCAATTTCGGATCGAGATTGCCGGAGTCCTTGTTGGCCTGAGCGCAGGCTTTCTTGATCGCCCCAAGTGCCCGCACGATGGCCACAGGCTGTTGCTCCCAGCCTATAGGGAAGTTCATCAGCGAACGTTGTGTTTGCGCGCCCCAGTACTTGTCTGCGGGCACTTCCAAGGGGCCGAAGCTATCGGTTTCGGTGCGGGTTGCGGTCATTGTGGCTCTCCTGCGTCTAGGTTGCTCCTGTCATATCCGACGCACCGGAAAGATCAACAATGTATACCGTGGAATACTGGGTGCCAGCACCGCACTATTTCCTGAAACTGTCCAAGCTGACAACGTCGGCGTCGCTTTGGTCATCTTCGGTTTCCGAGTGATCTTGCTCAGGGTCGGGATCGTGCGAAGGATCGCTTGGCTCATCCTCTTCCTGAGTTTCGAATCGAAGGCCGAATTCAACCGATGGATCGACGAAGGTTTGGATGGAATCATAAGGAACATAGAGATGCTCTGGCGCATCGCCGAAATTGAGCGTCACCGAAAAACCATCGTCGGTCACCTCGAGATCATCGAACCAATGCTGCATGACGACAGTCATTTCGGATGGATATCTGTCATGCAACCAGTCGGCCAACTGCACATCAGGGTGCGTCGTGTCAAAAGTGATAAAGAAGTGATGCGCGCCCGGAAGTCCGTTGTCCCGCACATCAATGAGGACTTCTTGGATCAAGCCACGCATGGCCCTGTGCATCAGTTTTCCATAGTCGATCGTGTCAGACATCGGAGCCTCATAATTCCTATTGGCAAGCATAGGGGATTCGATCCAAAACAAAAGACCTCTGCGGCGTGTTCGTCAAAAGACGAGGTGCAGGCTTCCTGCGCAGACAGCCATGATGAAAAGTGTGGTGATCATCGAACGGCGAAAGCCGAGTAGTAGAATGGCGGCTAGGATGACGAAGCCGGCAGCGAGGGGATTGAAACTTGACAAGACGGGCAAAGGTCCAAAGGAGCCAGGAAGGATTTGCGTGAAAAGAACATGCAGGGCGAACCAGACCGACAGGTTCAGGATAACCCCCACGACAGCGGCCGATATCGCGGACAGTGCGCCTTTCAACCTGGGTCGCGCAAGAAGCGTCTCCACGTAAG
>DATFKJ010000470.1:0-8129 GCA_035268705.1 Roseovarius sp.
GCCAGAGGGCCACGTTTTCCATGGCGGGCACCACGGCGGAGCGCACAAGACGGGCCAGACCGGTGAGGTTTTCGGTCAGCACCGGGTTTTTCTTGTGCGGCATGGCCGAAGAGCCTTTTTGCCCCATCGAGAAAAACTCGGCCCCTTCCAGCACTTCCGTGCGCTGCATGTGGCGGACCTCGATGGCGATGTTTTCGATCGAAGAGGCGACAACGCCCATGGCCGCGAAGAAGGCGGCGTGACGGTCGCGCGGGATGACTTGGGTCGAGATCGGTTCGGGGCTTAGGCCCAGTTGCTTGCAGACGTGGTCTTCGACCGCCGGGTCGATATTGGCGAAGGTGCCGACCGCGCCGGAGATGGCGCCGGTGGCAATCTCCTCGCGCGCGGTTTTCATGCGGGCAAGGTTGCGGTCCATCTCGGCATAAAAACGCGCAAAGGTGAGGCCCATGGTGGTGGGTTCGGCGTGGATGCCGTGGCTGCGGCCCACGCGCAAGGTCATCTTGTGCTCAAGTGCGCGGCGCTTGAGGGCGGCGAGCAGGCCTTCGATATCGGCAATCAGGATATCGGCGGCGCGCACCAGTTGCACGTTGAGGCAGGTGTCCAAGACATCCGAGCTTGTCATGCCTTGGTGGACGAAGCGGGCCTCTTCGGAGCCGACGTGTTCGGCAAGGTGGGTGAGGAAGGCGATGACGTCATGCTTGGTGACGGCTTCGATCTCGTCGATGCGGGCGACGTCGAATTCCACGTCATTGGCTTTCCAGACGGCCTCGGCGTTTTCGCGGGGGATGACGCCCAGATCGGCCATGGCGTCGCAGGCATGTGCTTCGATCTCGTACCAGATGCGGAACTTGCTTTCGGGCGACCAGATGGCAACCATGTCGGGGCGGGAATAGCGGGGAATCATGTTGCGAGCCTTTGTCTGTGCTGTAACGGTTGGCGGGGGTTTAGACGCTGGGCCGTGCAGCGGCAAGGCCGGGGCCGGAGAGTGAGACGCAATGACCGTGCAATTGGCGGATTTCGAGGGCAAATGGCGGTTGTCGCGGCGGATCGTGCAGGCCGATGGCGTGGAGGCGCAGTTTCTGGGCGAGGCGGTGTTTCGGCCCTGTGACGGGGGGCTTTCTTATGAAGAGCTGGGGCGCATGATCTTGCCTGACCAGCCGGAGATGGAGGCGCGGCGGGCTTATCTGTGGAAACCGGACCTGACGGTGTGGTTCGAGGATGGGCGATTTTTTCATCAGGTGCCGGGCGAGGGGGGCGCGTGCGGCCATTGGTGCGATCCGGATCAGTATGACGGGGTGTATGAATTCGATGATTGGCCTGAGTGGCGGGTGCGCTGGCGGGTGCGCGGGCCACGCAAGGATTATCGGATGGAAAGCGAATATCGGCGGTGAGCCTTGGGGGCTTTGCCCCCGACGTTGAAAATCAGAGGATTTTCAACGCCTCCCCCAGGATATTTATGAACAGAAGAAGGATTGGCTGTGCGAGAGGTTTTGCAGAACGGTGTTCCATATGATGTGACGGCGGCGCCTGGCTTGCCGGGCATTGCGCCCTTGCAGGAAGCCGATTGGCTTTTGGTGGATGAGGCATTTGCCCCGCAGATGGCGGAGCGGGCGCGATTGTTGGCCGAGCGGCGGGAGGAGGTTTTGGCGGTGACGCCGGAAGGCGAGGCGGCGGCGCAGGAGCTGTTGGCCTTCGTGCTGTCGTGGCTTGGGGCGCATGCGCCGGGGTATCGGCTGGGAGCCTCAGAGGTTGAGCGACCCGATGGGGTGGTCGTCGCCCTTGACCCGGGCGATCCGATGGGCACGCTGGGGCGTTTGGTGCAGGAGGACCTGTGCCTCATGGAGAAACGCGGCGCGGAGCATCACATGACCGCGGCGGTCTTGTGTTTTCCGGCCAGTTGGCGGCTGTCGGACAAGATCGGGCGGCCTTTGACAGACATTCATGTGCCGGTGCCGGAGTATGACGATGGGATCGCGCGACGGGTACAGCGTTTGTTCGACGGTGTGCAGGTGGGTCGGCCGCTTTGGCGGTTCAATGCGCTGCGCTATGCGGAGCCGGATCTGTTTCAGCCGCAGGCGCGCAGCGCGCCGCGAGCGCAGGAGGCGCGGAGCTTGCCCTATCTTCGATCGGAACGTCAGTGTGTCTTGCGTCTGCCGGACACGCGGGCCTGTGTTTTCTCGATTCACACCTTCATGGTGAAGGCCGCGGTGGGGACTTAAAGCGTTTCGCGAAAAACCTGACTCACAGATTTTTGCGAAACGCAGGACGCCGCTCAATCGTTGCACGCGTTCCGCCTTTAGCTGATGTTTCAGGTTAAAGGCGGAACGCTTTCGTTGAGCATCAGCCGGTCCTGCGGCGTCGTGAGCGCGCGCAGGCTGGCGTAGATGATGAATGTGGCACCCACGGGGGGTGAGACCATCATCATCGTGGCACCGACCGTGTACACGGTGAGCTTGCGCGGCAGCGTGGTTTGTTCAAGGGTCTCCATCGACACGAATTCGGCGTCGAGAATGTCCTCGGTCTTGGCATGGACGGTGTAGGTGGGGTCGACCTTGAAGGTGTTGTTTCCTTCGTTCCATGAAAAGCTGGTATCGCCGTCAGTTCTTCGCGCGGGATCGGCGCCGTCGGCGTAGTGGTCTTCGTAGCGATAGGCAGAATAATGCAGCAAATCGGCGATGGTATCGACAAGATCGGCGCCGACAGGGCGGGTGGCCTCTGTGTGCAGGACGGTGGAGATCGGCAAATACTCTTCGGCATGCATCAGGAGCTTGGCCTTGATGAGCCTGTAACTTTCTGCATCAAGAACGGCACCGGCATGGTCCGAGGTGGTTCCGATGCCGATGACAAGGTGGTGCGGGCGGCCATGGGCCGGGCTTTCGAGCCAGCCCAGAACAATGCGAATCTGGCCGCGTTCGATGATCGCGACATCATCGCCATCGCGCGTCAGACTTTGACGCGTCAGGCTGGGGGGGCGAAAAGCAAGGTCGAACTCTTCGACGATGTCTTCGAAACTATGGGTCACAAACGGCTTCAACTCGAGAACGGCAACAGTACCATGAAGTTGCTCGGTCATTTTCTGCTCATGCGGTTTTATGTTTCACCCCAAGGAAAACATGCGAAAAGTGACATGTTTATGGCCGTAGTGAGAAATCTGTGTAGAAATTGGTTGCTTGGTTATGGATATGTGCGCGGCTGATGGGGGCGAAAAGTGGCCCGCCGCGCCTTTTAAAAAGGGGCGGTGGGCCGTGCTTCAGGCCGCGAACAGCCTTAGGTGAGGGGTGCCGTCCGAGGTTTTCTCGGTCATTGCCCCTTGGGCGTTGATGACGCAGCGCACTTGACTGCGGTAGTTCGAAAAGTGCGTCGAAGTCACCACATCGACCGGCGCGTCGAATTGAAGGGTCAATCGCCAGAAATCTCCGATCCCTTCGCTGACCGATTTGATCCGGCCGGTGAAAGGTTGGTTGAGATAGCGAACGCGCACCGATTGTCCGACTTGCCAACGCGCGGGGTTTTCCCAGCTGGCCGCGGCTTGCGCGGTGTTCCAATCGCGGTGGCCGTGTTGGCGCGCCACGGTTTCCAGCGCGCCGGAATACGACAGTGGCGTCCCTGCGTCTTGCATCGCGGCCCGCAGGCGGCGGGCCTGTTGTTTCATCGCCAAAACGGCGGGGGCCTGCACCCCGTCACAGCACTTGGGGAGGGGGTGCAGAGCTGTCAAGATGTGCGGCGCTCAGCCTTGGATCTGGGCGGCCATGATGGCAATGGCCTTTTGATAGACGCCGGCGGCGTTCCATTCCTTGATGACGCGGAAGTTCGGTTGACCCTCCTGAAAGCCCGCACCGGGACGCCAGCCTTTCTGGCGCAGGAAATTGGCCGTGGAGGCCAGCGCGTCGGCCTGATTGTAGAAATCCACGCGCCCGTCGCCATTGATGTCGACCCCGTATTTCAAAGCGTTGCCGGGCAGGAATTGGGTATGGCCCAATTCGCCATGCTTGGCCCCTTTGGTCCCGCCGGTGATCGCGCCGCGATCAACCAGTTTCAACGCGCCGATGGCGTGAGGAATAAAGAAATCCGAGCGGCGGCAGTCGTAGGCCAGAGTGGTGATGGCCGAAACGACCGCACTGTCGCCCATGAAGCGGCCAAAACCGGTTTCCATGCCGTGAATGGCGATGATCACGCCCGCCGGTACGCCGTAGCGTTGTTCCAGTGCGTTATAGAATTCGCGGTCCCGCGCCAGCCGTTTGCGGCCCTGTGCCACGATGGTGGCGGAGCCGCGGATCTGCATGAATTTGTCCAGCGAATAGCGAAAGCTTTTCTGGTTGCGGTCGGCGGCGATGGTACGCGAGGCATATTGCGCATTTGCCAGCGCCTGAAGCCCGCGTCCGCCAACGCCTGCGCGCTCTGCCTCGGCGGCGAAGGCGGCTTTCCATTGGCCGAACCCGTTTCCGGTATTGCCGCAGGGCGCGGCAAGGGCAGGGGAGGAGAAGGCGGCAAGGGCGGCGATGAGCAGGGCGAGGCGGCGCATGGGAAATCTCTCCAGTCATGGGTAAACTATGGGCCAAGTTTAGCCAAAAGGCCCCGTCTGCGCCAAATGAAAAAAGGGCGCCCCGAGAGGCGCCCTTTTCAATTTCACTGTCCAACGCTGTCTTAGCAGCTGTAGTACATGCCGAACTCGACGGGGTGCGGCGTGTGCTCGTAGGTTTCGATCTCTTCCATCTTGAGGTCGATGTAACCTTCGATCTGGTCCTTGGTGAAGACGTCACCGGCCAGCAGGAAGTCGTGATCGGCGGCCAGCGCTTCCATGGCTTCGCGGAGCGAACCACAGACGGTGGGGATGCCTTCGAGTTCCTCGGCGGGCAGATCGTAGAGGTTCTTGTCCATCGCCTCGCCCGGGTCGATCTTGTGTTTGATGCCGTCAAGACCGGCCATCAGGAGCGCGGCAAAGCACAGGTAGGGGTTTGCCGAAGGGTCGGGGAAGCGGGCCTCGACGCGCTTGGCTTTGGGGCTTTCGGTCCAAGGAATACGGACACAGCCCGAGCGGTTACGAGCCGAATAGGCGCGCAGAACGGGGGCCTCGAAGCCCGGAATCAGGCGCTTGTAGCTGTTGGTCGAGGGGTTGGTGAAGGCATTGAGCGTCTTCGCGTGCTTCAGGACACCGCCGATGAAATAGAGCGCTTCCTGGCTCAGGTCGGCGTATTTGTCGCCTGCAAACAGCGGCTTGCCGTCTTTCCAGATCGACATGTTGACGTGCATCCCGGTGCCGTTGTCGCCATAGATCGGCTTGGGCATGAAGGTGGCCGATTTGCCGTAGGCGGCGGCCACGTTGTGGATCACGTACTTGTATTTCTGAAGTTCGTCGGCCTGTTTGGTCAGGGTGTCGAAGATCAGGCCCAGCTCGTGCTGGCAGGAGGCCACTTCGTGGTGGTGCTTGTCGACCTTCATGCCAAGGCGTTTCATGGTCGAAAGCATTTCCGAACGGATGTCTTGGGCATCGTCGATCGGGTTCACCGGGAAGTAGCCGCCCTTGACGCCCGGGCGGTGGCCCATGTTGCCCATCTCGTATTCAGTGTCGGAGTTCCACGAGGCGTCCATCGCGTCGACCTCGTAAGACACCTTATTGATCGTGTTCGAGAAGCGAACGTCGTCAAAAAGGAAGAACTCGGCCTCGGGGCCCATGAAGGCCACATCGCCAATGCCAGAGGATTTCAGGTAGGCCTCGGCCTTTTCGGCGGTGCCGCGCGGGTCGCGGTTGTAGGGTTCGCCGGTGTCGGGCTCGACGATGGAGCAATGCACGCAGATGGTCTTTTCGGCATAGAAGGGGTCAATATAGGCGCTGGCGCAGTCGGGCATGAGTTTCATGTCCGAGGCCTCGATGGATTTCCAGCCCGCAACCGAGGAGCCGTCGAACATGAAGCCTTCTTCGAGGAAGTCTTCATCAACTTCGTCGGCAATCACGGTGACGTGTTGCAATTTACCACGGGTGTCGGTGAAGCGGATGTCGACGTATTCGACGTCTTCATCCTTGATGGTCTTGAGCAGATCGCTTGCGCTCATGTCTGGTATCCCTTCTTTTACTTTGTGTCAGTGCAGGTGGGTGTTACAGCGCGTCCGAGCCGGTTTCGCCGGTGCGGATGCGGATGGCTTGTTCGACGGGGCTGACGAAAATCTTGCCGTCGCCGATCTTGTCGGTTTTGGCGGCGTCGATGATGGCTTCGATGGCCTGATCGACTTGGTCATCGTCGATCACCACGTCGATTTTCACCTTGGGCAGGAAGTCGACGACATATTCGGCCCCGCGATAAAGTTCGGTATGGCCTTTCTGACGGCCAAAGCCCTTGACCTCGATGACCGAGAGGCCCTGAATACCGGCGTCCTGCAAGGCTTCTTTGACTTCGTCCAGTTTGAACGGCTTGATGATCGCTTCGATCTTTTTCATCGGGCTGGCCTCCTCGCCACTCTGGTGTTGAGCTGTTTCAGAGCACTTCTCAGGGGGTGGCTCAATCGGATAGGGTTTGTTGACGGGGGTTGCCGGACAGGGCGAATTAATGATGCCTAAAAAATATGCAATATGCCCGCAAGTAGAGCGGAATTGAATCGCGAAAGGCACTGGAAATGACCGAATTGCTCACCGCGGCCCAAATGAGAGCTACTGAACAGGCCGCAATCGAGTCGGGGCAGGTGACCGGTTTGGAGCTGATGGAACGGGCCGGGCATGGTGTGGTCGAAGCGGTGTTCGAGGAGTGGCCAGAACTCGCTGCCGCACCATCGAAGGCGGCAGTGCTCTGCGGGCCGGGCAACAATGGCGGCGACGGATTCGTGGTGGCGCGGTTGTTGAAAGAGTGGGGCTGGGAGGTGGAGGTCTACCTGTTCGGTGATCCTGCAAGGCTGCCGCCGGACGCCAAGGCGAACCATGACAGGTGGTGCGACTTGGGGCCGGTGCGACCCTACGTGAACGAAGGTTCCGATGCCTTCTGGCTGGAGCCGGATGCGTGGGGAGAAGAGACGCTGATCATTGATGCGCTCTTTGGCACAGGGCTAACCCGCCCTGTGGAGCATTTCGGCGCCTTTGGCTGGGCCACGCAGTTGTCGGGATGGCGGGGGGACGGACAGCCCATCGGCGGCGACGCGTACCCGCATTCCCGCGTGGTGGCGGTGGACATGCCGAGCGGGATCTGTTCGGATTCCGGGCGCTACCTGAGATCTGACGGGCAGGGGAAATACAATGAGGATATCCGCGCGCACCTGACGGTGAGTTTTCATGCGCACAAGCTGGGCCATGTTCTGGCCGACGGTCCCGCGGCTTGCGGGAAGGTCGTGGTCAAGGGGATCGGTCTGCGCCAGCCCGACGATGCGCGCATCGTTCGGGGCCTCAATGCGCGCCACCACGTTGATCTCGGAAAGCGGCTTACGCACAAGTACGATCACGGTCATGCCCTTGTCCTGAGCGGCGGGGCCAGCAGGACCGGGGCCGCGCGTCTGGCGGCGCGGGGGGCGCTGCGGATCGGGGCAGGGCTTGTGACGCTGGGGGTGCCGGGGTCGGCGCAGATGGAGGTGGCCTGTCAGATCACCGCGTTGATGTTGCGGCGGGTGGACGATGGTGCAGGGCTGAGTGAGGTTCTGGAGGACGCGCGACTGAATGCCTTGTGCCTCGGCCCGGGGATGGGGGTTGAGCGTGCCCGAGAGTTGGTGCCGGTTGCGGTGCGCGCGCAGCGCACACCCTACGCGGTGCTGGATGCCGATGCGCTGACCGCGTTTCAGGATGATCCAAAGGCGCTGTTTGACATGCTGCATGACAAATGCGTTCTGACGCCCCATGGCGGGGAGTTTGCGCGGCTGTTCCCGGATATTGCGGAAAAGCTGAATGCGCTTGCCACCAAAGGCCCCGCTTATTCCAAGGTGGATGCCACGCGGGAGGCGGCGAGGCGGGCGGGCTGTGTTGTGCTGTTCAAGGGGCCGGATACGGTGATCGCCGCGCCCGATGGGCGGTGCAGCATCAATTCGGCGCAGTACGAGAGGGCCGCGCCGTGGTTGGCCACGGCCGGGTCGGGGGATGTGTTGGCGGGCTTCATCACCGGGCTTCTGGCGCGGGGCGTCGCGCCGATGCAGGCGGCAGAGGCGGCGGCATGGTTGCA
>DATFKJ010000471.1:0-5168 GCA_035268705.1 Roseovarius sp.
CCGGTATCCCGCGCAGCGACGCGAATTTGCCACTGGTGGCCGAAGCCCCCGCCGAAAGCCCCGGCTCCTGCGGGTGGGCGATGACCAAGGCGCCCAAAGCGCGCGCATAGGTCAGCGCGCGTTGGAACACCTTGGTGTTGACCACCACGTTGTCGCAATCGGTAAAGGCCACGGCCCCGGCATCCATGAGAAACCCGATCTCGGTCATCTCGCGGCCCTCACGCCCCTTGGTCAGCGCCGCCATGGGCCGCACGTTCACCGGCCCGGCGGAATTGGCGCGTCGCGCCACGAACTCAAGCGTTTCGGGATTGTCGATGGCAGGCAAGGTATCAGGCCGGGTCACCATGGTGGTGACACCCCCCGCCGCCGCGGCCAACCCAGCCGAGCGATAGCTTTCCTTGTGCCGCTCGCCGGGTTCGCAAACCTTCACACCAATATCGACAATCCCGGGCGCAAGGCATTTGCCGCCGCAATCCACTTGGGCATCGGCCTTGGGGGTATTGCCACCCGCCCCCGCCTGCACGACCTGACCACCCTCGATCAAAAGCCAACCGGGCGCGTCGGTGCCAGCCTCGGGGTCGATCAACCGGGCGTTAGTGAAAAGGGTTGTGGTCATGAGAAGAGTCCTGCCTTTTCGGGGTCAATTCCTCGAATTCGAGGGGCAAAGACGTTGTGAAACGCAATCAACTGTTCTGTCAGCCACTGATGCTCCTCTGCCCAGCTTTGCTTGTGATCAAGGGCAGCCGCGTTCCTTGTCACACAGATTCTTGCATCGCGCTTTTCATCCAATCTTTGCCAATCAAGGTCACAGCCCAATTCCTGTTCAATTTGGTCTTTCTGGTCGGCAAGCATATCGAAATTTCCCTTTGCTGCAGGTCCAGAAAGGTAAAGTTCGACTCGAATCCAGTTTTCGCGTGTATTCATGCTCATATTCAAACTGAAATGGGTACGCCCGATGCTATGGCCGACCCAAGACGCGGCTTGTGGCTTCACCGGCCTTATTGGTCCCGACTGAGATTCCAGCAAACCTTCGACGGTCTCCCAATACTCGCGTTGCAACTGGCGTGTTGGAGAAAGCTCACCTTCTGCCACGGCCTTCGAAGCAGCGGTCGTACTACGCGACCAGTCATTGGGCTTGCTTACAACATTGAACTTCGGCGCTGCCGGACTTTCCCCGATCCGCCATAGTTCCACCTCAAGAGCAAAGAACCGCACCTCTGTATCAGTGATCTCGTTAAGCCAATCCATCGCTGCGCGGTGTTCATCGGCAACTCGCGACGCGATCCAAACAATCGTCACGGCATCCAGCCCCGCAGCATAGGTCATCAACTGCCCCAGGTGCGTGTGGTCAGTACGTTCCAGTTGGTTTTCCACCAGAACCCAGCGATCACTGAGCGTATCCTTGCAGAGGATATCCGCGCGGAACGGTCCGACGTTCTGTTCAACCGCCTCCAGTTCCAGATCAATTCCAAGCGTATCGCTGAGGAGCGCAAGATTGTCCTCGCCAGCAAGCCATGGGGTGAAATCCTGCGCCTCGGTCTTCCAGATATCGCGAAGCTCCACCTTCTCCAGCCTACCAAGAACACTCATCCCGTCGCTCTCCCCATCTGGGCCTCGATCCGGGCCTTGGTTTGGGCCGGGTCGGATTGGAATTTCAGCAGGTGCTTGTCGCCGCCCGAGGTGATGATCTGCACCGCCGATCCCAGCGTGCGGACCTTGGCGATCTCATCCAGCCGCGCGGCGCGCGTTTGCGGCCCCAGAACCCGCCGATTGGTCAAATCCCAGCGCACGTTCAACTCGTCCGAGGCTACGTACCACGCGCGCAGGCCTACGGCGGCCAAACCGCCGACACCGCCGGTCCAGACATGCGGGTTGCCGATCACCCATAAAATCGCCATGCCCACACCCATCGCAACGACAGCCAGCCAGACATGCGCCCAAAGATAGGCCTGTTTGTCAGGGTGGAAGCTTTCGATCACCCGCTCCCCCTCACCCAAGGGCGTCGTGGGCACCAGCGAATGAACCGACGATTCCATCATGCGGCCACCCAGACAATCAGCGCCACCAGAGCGAACAAGACCAAAAGCGCAATGCTCGCCACCCGGCCCGACATGGCCGCGTCACTGGGCGGGGTTTTGCCACCCGTGGCCCCTTTGGCGCTTTCCGCTGGAAGCGGTTTGAAACTCACCGGGGCGCGTTCCTCGGTATAGGTGCCGACCCAACGCAGGGGGGGCTTCGGCGTCAGCGTCGCGGCGTGCCCGCCAAAAGCACTGGATAGCACCACCAAAACCAAGCCGTTGATCGCCTCAAGCCGGGCGCGGTCCTCCGCCACACCGGCCTCGGACACACCAAGACCGTCGATCATGTACCCGGCAAGGCCCACACCTTCGAGGGTGCTGACCGGGAAAAGCTCCACGAATTCCATGTTCAAACGGTCCACGCCCAGCGCCTCTTGCAGTGCCGAGGGGACATCAGAATCATCCGCGAAATCGTCCAGTTCCGCCTCCGGCAGGTCCACGATGAACAACCGCACAACCCCGTGCTCGTTCGCCTTGATTTCAAACCGCTCGCTCATGCCATCACCTCGCGCGGTTTGGCCCGCAGGTTACGGGCCAACAAATCCATCGCCGCCATGCGTACGGCCACACCCATTTCCACCTGTTCCTGAATGACGCTGCGGTTGATGTCGTCGGCGATCTCGCCATCAATCTCGACGCCCCGGTTCATCGGGCCGGGGTGCATGACGATGGCATCCTCCTTGGCAAAGGCCAGCTTCTCGGCATCCAGACCGTAGCGGAAGTAATACTCACGTTCCGAGGGGATAAACCCGCCATCCATGCGCTCACGCTGAAGCCGCAGCATCATCACCACGTCCACATTGCGCAGGCCCTCTTCCATGTCGTCGTAAACCTCGACGCCAAAGTCGGCGATACCCGAGGGCATCAGGGTGGGCGGACCGATCAACCGGATACGGTTCTCCATCTTGCCCAACAGCAGGATATTCGACCGCGCCACACGGCTATGGGCGATATCGCCGCAAATCGCGATGTTCAGGCGGTGCAGCCGCCCCTTCGCCCGCCGGATGGTCAGCGCATCCAGAAGCGCCTGTGTGGGGTGCTCGTGCCGCCCGTCGCCCGCGTTCAGAACCGCGCAATTCACCTTTTGCGACAGAAGGTCCACAGCACCCGAATGCGGGTGCCGCACCACCAGCAAATCGGGATGCATGGCATTGAGGGTCATCGCCGTATCAATCAGGGTCTCGCCCTTTTTGATGCTGCTGGCCTGCATGGCCATGTTCATCACATCCGCGCCCAGACGCTTGCCCGCGATCTCGAAACTCGCCTGCGTGCGGGTGGAGTTTTCAAAAAACATGTTGATCTGCGTCAGACCCGCCAACGCATCGGAATGTTTCACATCCCGTCGGTTCAATTCAACGTATTGATCGGCCAAATCCAGAATGGTTGTGATCTCGGGGGGGCTGAGGGGTTCGATCCCCAGAAGATGGGACTGTGCAAAGGTCATCCGCCGCTCCGTTCCGTGATCCTTCCCGCTTATAGGAAGGGTGGCGGCGCGGGGCAAGGTGGGTGATGGCCGAAGGCGGGGCGCTCATCGCTGTCGATCCTCGCGAAAAAGCCCGAAAGGGCTGATGAGCGCGTCCAGATTTCGCACCGACGTGATACCGACAGAATACCGACGTTTTACCGACGCGGATTTTCTGGGTCGTTCAGGCCCTTTCCCCGCCCCGCTCCGGGGGCTACCTTGGCGGTGAAATGGAATCGGCATTGGACTTTCATACCGCAAAAGCGCTGCTGGATTGGCAGATCGAACTCGGCGTGACCGAGGCGATTGGCGATGCCCCGGTGAACCGCTACGAGGTGCCGGAAAAACAGGCCAAACCAACACCCGCCGCGCCCCCTGCCCCGGTGCAGGACGCCGAGGTGGACGCCGCTTCCGAGGCCAAGGTGGCGGCAAAATCATGCAATGATCTCAATGCCTTGAAGGCGTCCATGACCGCCTTTGACCATTGCGAATTGAAGCGCGGCGCGCGCAATATGGTCTTCTCGGATGGCAACCCGCAGGCCCGCGTCATGATCATCGGTGAGGCCCCGGGCCGCGATGAAGACCGCGAGGGGCGACCCTTCGTGGGCCGCGCGGGTCAGTTGCTGGACCGGATGTTGGCGGCGATTGATCTAGGCCGCGATACGCAAGCCATTGAAAACGCTGTCTATATCACCAACGTCCTGCCGTGGCGCCCGCCTCAGAATCGCGACCCCAAACCCGAAGAAATCGTCATGCTGCTGCCCTTTTTGGAGCGCCATGTTGAACTGGTTGATCCACAAGTGATTGTTTTGATGGGCAATATCAGCTGTCAGGCCGGGCTTGGGCGGCGTGGAATCACCCGTTTGCGGGGCAACTGGGCCGAAGCTTATGGCCGCCCTGCCCTGCCGATGTTCCATCCTGCCTATCTTCTGCGCAATCCGCATGCCAAGCGCGAGGCTTGGGCAGACCTGTTGGAGTTGAAAGCACGCCTTGGGGCAAGCCAATGAAAGTACTGGCTTTTTCCGACCTGCACCACTCCGCCTCCCGCGCCGAAGTCTTGGTTGAGGCCGCGCAAGAGGCCGATCTTGTCATCAGTGCCGGGGATTTCTGCAATGCCCGCCGGGGCCTGCCCGAGGCCATGGCCCTGCTGGACGGGATCACCGCGCCCATGGTGGTTGTGCCGGGCAACGCCGAAAGCGACACGGAACTGAAGAAAGCCGCAAGAAAAGGCAGCCATGTCTTGCATGGCGAACATCTTGAGATCGCCGGCTTGCGCCTTTTTGGCTTGGGGTATGGCGTGCCGCCCACGCCTTTTGGCGCATGGTCGTGCGATATGTCCGAAGCAGACGCCGAGAGCCTCCTAAGCCGTTGCAAGGGCGTGGATATTCTGATCACCCATTCGCCGCCCAAGGGCGTTGCGGATGTGACGTCGCAGGGCATATCGGTCGGCTCCACAGCGATCCGCGCGGCCATCGAAACCCTGCAACCGCACTTGGCCCTTTGCGGCCACATCCACGACAGTTGGGGCCATACCGGCCAGATCGGCCCGACCCAAGTGGTCAACCTTGGCCCCACGCCAAATTGGTTCGAGATCGACGCATAAAGGATATATTAAGGCATGAGCCGTA
>DATFKJ010000472.1:0-3983 GCA_035268705.1 Roseovarius sp.
GAACCTGCTTGTCGACGGGGTCGCCCGGTCCAAAGGGTTGGAGCCCTTCACGATTTTCGAGGTGACACCGCTTGCGGTGATCCTTGTCGCGTGGGGTATGATTTATCTTTATTTTATCGCGCCTTATCTTCTTCCGGATCGCGAAAGCATGGCGGACATGCTGTCGGATCGCTCGAAGATGAAGTTCTTTACCGAGGCCGTCATCCCGCCCGAGTCGAACCTGATCGGGCGTGAAGTCACAGGTGTTCAGTTGTTCAAACGCGATGGCGTGCGCCTGATCGACGTGGTGCGCGGCGATACCTCGCTGCGGCGCAATCTCAAGGGTGTGACCCTTCAGGTCGGTGATCGTGTCGTGCTGCGGACGCAGATGACAGAACTGCTTAGCCTGCAACGCGACAAAAGCCTCAAGAGAGTCGATCAGGTGTCAGCGGTCGAGACGACGACGGTTGAAGTGCTGATTACGCCCGGATGCAAGATGGTGGCCAAGTCGCTTGGACAATTGCGGCTTCGGCGGCGTTATGGCGTCTATCCGCTGGCCGTCCACCGACGGAATCAGAATATCGGCCGGCAGTTGGACGATCTCGTTGTGCGCGTGGGAGACACCCTGCTATTGGAGGGCGCGCCCGAGGATATCCAACGCCTGTCCCGTGAGATGGATCTTGTCGATGTCTCGCACCCGTCGGCTCGGGCTTTCCGGCGGGGGCATGCCCCATTGGCGCTGGTGTCATTGGTTGGAATCGTGATTTTGGCGGCGCTCGGCGTGGCCCCGATCCTGGCCTTGGCGGTGATCGCCGTCGCGGTTGTCTTGTTGACCCGCTGTATCGACGCCGATGAGGCGTTTTCCTTCATCGAAGGGAGGTTACTGGCGCTGATTTTCGCCATGTTGGCGGTGGGAGCGGCGCTTGAGGCCTCGGGGGCGGTGCGCCTTATCGTGGATTGGATCGCGCCTGCCTTGATGCTTTTGCCGGGGGTTTTGGTGATCTGGGTCATTTATCTTCTGACCTCGGTGCTCACAGAACTGGTCAGCAACAACGCCGTCGCGGTTGTCGTGACGCCGATCGCCATCGGCTTGGCCGATGCCATGGGGATTGATGCGCGCCCCTTGGTCGTTGCGGTCATGGTGGCGGCAAGCGCCAGCTTTGCGACGCCGATTGGCTACCAGACCAACACCTTGGTCTATGGTCCGGGCGGCTATCGTTTCACAGATTTCATGAAGGTGGGCATCCCGCTCAACCTAAGCGTCGGGCTATTGGCGAGTGCCATCATTCCCTTGATCTGGCCGCTTTAAAGCGTTTCGCATTTCACCTGAGATATCAGCTAAAGGCGAAACGCGTGCAACGAATGAGCGGAGCACGGCGTTTCGCGAAAATCTGCGATTCAGGTTTTTCGCGAAACGCTTTAATCCTCGGCTGTGCCTTCAAGCACGGCCAAGTGCCGAGCACCCCGGTCGGCCATTGGGCCGATGCCATCCTTCCATCGGCGGTGAATCCAGAACCATTGACCCATATGTTTGCGGATCATCGCCTCAAGCCGCGCGTTGAATTCGCGCGTCATGGTCACCGCGTCGCTTGGCGGAATCTCCTCCTCCACGATGATCCGGAAATCCAGCCCATTGGCCTCGCGCACGGCCCAGACGGGCACCAGCGGCGTTTCGTATTTCAAGGCCATTTCCGCCGTGGCAAGCGAGGTGAGGGCGGGCTTCCCGAAGAATTCAAGCGGCACACCGTCATGGGCGTTGAGATCGCTCAGGATGCCGACACTGCCACCGGAGCGCAGGCGCTTGACCATTTGAAGCATCCCGCGGCGGCCCTGTTCGAACAAGGGTTCGCTGATCCGGGCCATGGCTTGAACGTAATGGGCATTGAAGGGCCTGTTCACCATGGGGCGATAGAAAACCCCCATGGGAAAGCCCATTTCGATCATCGCCACGCGGGTGGCATTGATTGATCCGAAATGTCCGGTCACGAAAAGGATGGGTCGTCCTTCGTCACGCGCCTTTTCGATGAGGCGCAGGCCGGGGCCTTCGACCGGGGTGCGGCGCACGTGATCGCGGAATTCGGGGCTGTAGAGCTCCATCATGTTGCGACCGGCGTTATTGGTGACGTCAAGGCTCAGGCGTTTGGCCTCGGCTTTGGGAAGCTCAGGGCAGGTAAGGGCAAGGTTATCGGTGACGCGTTTGTTGTACCCCGCCAGAGGTGCCAAAACGCGTGAAGTCAGCCAACCGGCCATGGGAATGCGCCAGCGATACGGGAGCGCACGCGACAAGAAAATCGGCGCATAGAGCGCCGCGCCGATCAGGCGTTCGCGCAGCGGAATACGCTCGGATTGGCTTTTATCGCTCATCTGGGTCCCAGGATTGCTTGCTTTGGCGGTGACATACGCCGCGCTGGCCATGCGCACAAGTCTGTCAGGGGTGTTTGGGTAGGCCGGTCCCGATCATCGAGTCGCGGGTGACGAGGGCGGCAAGGTCAGCCTCGCTCAGGCCTTCGGTGCCCTCGGGGCGGGCGGGCAAAACGATATACCGCATATCGGCAGTGCTGTCGTGAACACAAATTTTTGTTTTATTTGATATACTTATGCCAAACTCTTCAAGTACAGCGCGCGGTTCGCGCACCGCGCGGGACCGATAAGCGCGTGTCTTGTACCAATCGGGCGGCAGGCCAAGCAGGTTCCGAGGGTAGCATGAACATAAAGTACAAACGATAAGATTATGAATTTCCTTGGTATTTTCCACTGCAATCAAGTGCAGTGGGCCAAGGTCAAACCCCATTTCGCGGCTGGCGGCGGCGGCATCCTGCAACAAACGGGCCTTGAACGCCGGATCAACCCAAGCGCGGGCGACGACGGCTGCGCCATTGGCAGGGCTGCGCGCGTCCATGGCTTCGATTTGGGCGTTGATCTGCGCCGGGGTGAGAACGGACTTCTCGACCAGCAACTCGCGAACGTCAATTTCCATGCGTTGCCAATATGTTAGAGGATGGTCATTATCCTCGCGATAGGGGTGGCCCGAGGGGCTGAGGTGATCGTGTGGCATGTATCAGACCCTTTCCAGCCAGTGGTCGTATATCTCGGCATCCACGGTGTCCGTGGGGCATTCGGCGCTGTCGCCCCAGACCTCCGCCATCGTGAACCGAACGCGGTATAGCGTCTGGTCCTCGGCTGGCAGTCCATAGGCCAGTTGTTCGGGGTTCTTGAACTTGCCCAAACGGCGTTCGACCACGCCTTTCTTGCCGCGCAGATAAGCGGGGGTGCGCACGTGGCCCGGTGGCATCATCGTCTTGACACGTACCCGATCAGCCATCTTGCGCCTCGCCATAGGTGGGGCCGCGGCGGGCAACGTCCTCCATCTGCGCGCCAAGCTCCTCGATGGTATAGGTGCCTGATTCCAAGAGGTTTTGATTGATCGCCGCGATCCAGCGTTCGTAATAGCTCATGGAGTCGAAGGCCTTTTCGCCCATGTCTTCGAGTGCGCGGCGCAGGCCATCTACGGTGAACAAGCCCTCATTCCCGCAAAGCACCATGAGGGCATCGACGCGCTTTTCCCAAAGGGCAAAGTCATGGCCGTCTTGGCAAATCGGGCCTGACGGGCTTCCGCCCATATCGTGCCAGCGTTTTCCGGTTTCATCTGTCATGGCCGAAGCCTAGGCGGGCGTGCCTCGGCTGTCCAGTGGGTCAGCGGTAAAGGCGCAGGCCCGCGATGGCGATATCGGCTTGAAATGCCTTGCCGATTGCAACAATTCCTATGCGCCTCAATGACTTGCGGTCCAATGGTGATGTAATTCGGTGGGCTGTGAAATTGGCGAATGGCAGGGTCACCTTGGTCCATGTCGCCGGGGCAATGAAGCTGCTGCGGTAGGATTGCCATGGGCGGCGGACATCCTTGGTCCGCAGGTGGATGTTATAGGTCTCGCCATTGCCCAAAACATCCAGTTCAAGGCCGGTAAAGGCGCTGACGTCTATGACGGTACCATCCCCGAGATCCC
>DATFKJ010000473.1:0-4851 GCA_035268705.1 Roseovarius sp.
GCCAGACTCTTGGTTATAAACCGCCCCCATGATCCCCGATGGATCAATATAAAGCCGTTCGAAACAGGGGCCTGTGATGATGAACACAAACCGCCCGCCGCATTCGTTCAGATCATCGGCAAGGGCCTGCGGATCGCGCAATCGCTCAAGCTTGGATTGCAGGACTTGCTCATCGACAAGCGCGCCCTCGGCGTCCACCCCCATGCCCAGAAAGGCAACATGCAAACCCGCATCCTCAAGATGCGCCTGCGCCACGGGCATGCGGCTGCCGGTCAGGAGGGTCCAATCTCCCAAGCGTGCCCGCCGAAAATTGGTCAGTGTGAAATCAGGGTCGCGACGCATCACGAATTGCTGGGAAAAGGCCTTGGAGAAATTAAGCTCCAGTTCCTCGGCTCTCTCAAAGGCATAGATCCCCGCTGAGTTCGCGACAGCCTCGTCCGAACCTGGGGCGGATGTGGTGACCACATCCTTGGCCGCCGTCATCTCGGCGGCTGATTTTGTCGCCTTGGACTTTGTCGCCTTGGCTTTTGTGCTACTGCTTTTGCGGGCTTTGCTGGTCGACGTGCGTTTAGTCGTCGTCGATTTGGATTTACTTGTACTGCCCTTAGACTTTGTCGTTGTTTTGGATGGCATTGAACACGTCGCCCCCGATGTTGCCGCCTGTAACCACACTAACTGTTGTACCGAACTGATCGCCCTCCGCCAAGGCCGCCGCAACCGTGGCACAGGCCCCAAGCTCGGCCTTGATGCCCATCTGCTGCCAAATCAGGCGGCAGGCCTCGGACATGGCCTCGGCGCTGACCTTCGTCAGTCTGAGGTTCTCGGCTTCACGGATGATCCGGGCGGTGTATTGGCCCAAGGACCGGATCGCGATGCCCTCAACCGATGACGGTGCCGGGCGGGCAGGGGCCGCGATTTCGCGCAACTGGCCGTCCAAAATCGCCTTGGTGCGGGCGAACTCGTCAAATTCAACGCCGATGATCTGTGTGTCGGTTCCGGCCATGGCAAGCGCGGCCCCCGAGATCACGCCGCCACCCCCGATGGGCACGTAGACACGCGCGGGACATGCGCCAAGTCCGGCACGAATTTCGTCAAATATCCCACGGTTCCCCGCCACGATATCGGGGTGGTCATAGCTGGGCACCAAGGTGGCCGCGCCCGAGGCTGCCAGATCACTAGCTTTGGCCAGCGCCAATTCGTAATCGCCGTCGACAAGGGTGATGTTGCCGCCCGCCTTGCGGATGCGCGATTGCTTGGCCTTGGGCGTACTGCTTGGCACGAAAATCCGCGCTTCATAGCCAAACTCGTACGCTGCAAGCGACAGGCCGGTGGCATGGTTCCCGGTCGAGGCCGTGGTGACAACACCGGTGGGTACGAAATGCCTTGCCAGAAAGGCCATCGAGCCACGGAACTTGAACGCGCCGCTTACCTGTTGGGTCTCATCCTTGATCCAAAGACTGCCGGTTGCGCCTTCATGCAGCCTGCGCAGTGGCGTTTCGACGACTTGGGTCCCTGTCATCGGCACGCACCTTGCCTGTGTCGCGGCATTCATGGGCCTGCTCCTCGTTAAAACCTGCTCTTGTATTTTGTTTTTTCTCAGTAAACCTTACGAATGGCAAAACTTTGACCAGTTCTTGCGTGATTATGGTCAGATCACGAAAGTCGTGATAATTCGGGCACACATAATAATGGCGGTATCGGGCAGGGTATGACGGTTCTGGGTGTCACATGTTTACGCGATGACGGCCCCTATGTGGTGGAGTGGGTGGCGCATCATCTGGCGGCGGGGACGGATCATATCCTCGTGCTCAGCCACGATTGCACCGATGGCAGCGATGCGCTTTTGGATGCCTTGCAGGCCTCGGGGCGGGTGACGCATTTGCCTTTTGCGCCGAAGGGCGGCAAATCCGTGCAATGGCAGGCGCTCAGGCTGGCGGGCGATCATCCGCTTGTGGCCGGGGCCGATTGGGTTATGGTATTCGATTGCGATGAGTTTCTGTTGCTTGATCCGGCTTGTCCCGATATTCCCGCGCTTCTGGAGCAGCTTCAGGCGAAGGGTGGACAGGCCGATGCCATTGCCCTGACGTGGCGCTTGTTCGGATCTGATGGGCAACTGGGGTATGGGCCAGCGCCAACGCCCGAACGGTTCCGCCGCGCCGCCCCCCGCGATCTGCCATTTCCCATGGCGCATCTTTTCAAATCTTTGGTGCGCCCCAAGGCCTTTCAAAAACTCGGGGTCCACCGTCCCCGCCGCAAACCGCGCCGCGATGCGATTTGGCTGAATGCGTGGGGCGAGCGCCTGCCCGACAGCTTCGTTCAGAACGACGAAATGATCACGCTATACAGCCATGCGAAGGATCACGCCCCATTGGCCGAGTTGAACCACTATTCCCTGCGCTCGCGCGATGAATTCATGGTCAAGCGCCACCGCGGCCTGCCCAACCATATGAAAAAACCCATCGACGTGGGCTACTGGGTGGAAAGGAACTGGAACACGGTTGAGGAAGGGCGTATCGACGCCATGCTTCCCGCCACCCGTGAGATGGTCGCCAAGCTAATGGCCCTGCCCGAGGTCCGCGCTCGCCACGACGCCAGTGTCGCGGCGCATCATCGCCGCCTCGCCGCGATCTTCGAGGACGTCGATGAAGTGCGCTTTCACTGGCAATTGGGCCTGACCACCGATAGCACCCCACCAAGCCCCGACGCCCTTCGTGCCTACGTAAAGGCGATGGCGGCGGCACGCGGCAAAAAAGGTTGATCGGGCAGATGGCAGGACAGGTCGAATACCGCGACATGGCCGGGGTCACCGCCAACGGGATCACCCTGCTTGAGGCCGTCGCGCATGATACCGGCGACGGCGTAGAGACGACGCTTTATTTCCAGACGAACACCGACCCGAAAACCATCGGCCTTCCCAAGGGGGCCGAGGTTCTGTCGATCTTCACCATTGGCGGCGCGCCGGTCATCCGGCTTGCCTTGCCACGCCCGGGGCCGTTCACCCTGTCGTTTGGCGGCGCCAAGGTTGAAATCGCGCCTTCAACGGCTGAATTGCGCAGCTTCGAAGGCCGTGATGCGGCCGCCGCCCTGACCAACGGCGAGGATGCCGCGACCATCCTGCAATGGCTGGCCTTCAATGCCGAACACCAAGGCATGAACGCTGCCGTGATTCTCGACCGCGCCCGCCCCGGCGAGCGGCCAGAGTTCGACGCGGCGCTTGAAACCGGGCTGGGTGCCATGGAGTTCCCCATGCGCGTCACCATCCTGCGCTCGCGCCATCCCTTGGGCAAACTCGACCTGCCCGCCGAGGAACACCCTTTCTGTGCCCCCGCCGCCCCGGGCAAGGACCGGATGGAGATTCCACCGCCGGCGCCATGGTCCTCGCCCCTCGACGCGTTGCATTGTTACGAAATCCTGCGTGATCGTTTTCTGGGCGAGGCCCGGGCGGTGGCCAATATCGAAGTCAACGACCTGATTGTTGATGACGGTGAGGAAAGTGTTTTCGACCGCGCGGTCGCCGCGCGTGGCGGGCTGATCCAGCTTCTGGGCAAAACCTGCTATCCTTGGCGCGTGCGCAACAATGATCCGATTACCTTCGCCGATCATATCTGCGTGCAATTCGATGCCGGAAAGCCCAAGCAACGCTGGTGTATCGCCCCGGCCAAAGCCCCGGAAAAAGCCATCTGGCGGCTGACCCGTGTCGGGAATGCCGATCCCGACCTGACCTGCCCGGGCCGTTATTATCGCTTCATGAACCTGCGCCATCCGGCGGATGCGGTTTCGCTCATCGTGCCGAAAACCGCGCTGATCGAAGACGACCGCCTGCTCGAACTGTCGAAAAAGACCTTCGGCCACAAACCCGTGCGCGTGCCAGATGTGGAACGCAGACAGGTGCAAAAGGGCCGCGGCCGCCGCGCTATCGTCACCACCATGAAGAACGAAGGTCCCTTCATTCTTGAATGGCTGGCCTATCACCGCGCCATCGGCTTTGACGATTTCCTGATCTACACCAACGATTGCACCGATGGCACCGACGATATGTTCGATCTCTTGCAGGCCAAAGGGCATATCCAACATCGCGACAATCCCTTCCGCGAGATGAACCTCAAACCCCAGCACGCGGCCCTTGCGGCTGCGGGGGAGGAGCCGATCATCACCGATGCAAAATGGGCGGTTTGCATCGACGTGGATGAATTCATCAACATCAAGGTGGGCGAGGGTACCCTCGATGACCTGTTCAAGGCGGTGCCCGACGCCAACATGATCGCCATGACATGGCGGCTTTTCGGCAATGCGGATATCGCTGATTTTCACGATGATCTGATCATTCGGCAATTCACCCGCTGTGCGCCCGAATATGCCCGCAAGCCGCATCAGGCATGGGGATTCAAGACACTGTTCCAGAACGCGGGCATCTTCAAGAAACTGGGCGTTCACCGGCCCAAGGGCCTCAACCCGCAATTGGTGAATGAGATCTGTTGGGTGAACGGCTCTGGCGTGCCGCTGCCGGAAGCGATGTATCGCAACGGCTGGCGCTCGACCGTCACGACTTATGGGTATGATCTTGTGCAGTTGAACCATTACGCCGTGCGCTCCGCCGAGAGTTTCCTTGTGAAGCGCGACCGGGGCCGGGTGAACCATGTCGACCGTGACCAGGGCCTTGCCTACTGGTTCCGCATGAACAACAACGCCGAGGAAGACACCTCGATCCAGCGGATGATCCCGAAGGTCGAAGAGGAACTTGCCAAACTCATGGACGACCCCGAGATTGCCGCGATGCACGCGCATTGCGTCAAGATGCACCGCGGCAAGATTGACGAGTTGCGCGAAACCGAGAACTATTCGAACTTCTTT
>DATFKJ010000474.1:0-9183 GCA_035268705.1 Roseovarius sp.
GTCGCTCTCCTTACGCTTCCGCGGATTCTTTGGCCGGCGCGTCATCCTTTTTGAGGATGTCGGCGACCTTCTTGCCGCGGCGCTGCGCCACAAGACGCGGGCTGGATTGGAATTGCAGCGCGTCGAGGGTGGCGTGGGTCATCGCGTAGGGGTTCTGCGACCCGGTCGATTTCGCCACGACGTCTTGCACGCCCAACATTTCAAACACGGCCCGCATCGGACCACCGGCGATGATACCGGTACCTTGCGGTGCGGTGCGCATGATGATTTTGCCAGCGCCGTGACGGCCATTGCCATCGTGGTGCAGGGTGCGACCCTCTTTCAGGGGCACACGGATCATTTTACGCTTGGCCTGTTCGGTGGCCTTGCGGATCGCCTCGGGCACCTCTTTGGCCTTGCCCTTGCCGAAGCCGACGCGGCCTTTTTGATCGCCGACAACCACGAGAGCGGCAAAGCCGAAACGCTTACCACCCTTCACGGTTTTCGACACACGATTGATCGCGACAAGGCGATCTGCGAATTCCGGCGTTTCGTCGCGATCGCGACCTCCGCGGCGGTTGTCATCTCTTGCCATTTGGCATCCTTTCCATGCGGCACCCTGCGGCACCAATTGGTTGTCTCAATCACTGGTGCCACGGCGGATTGCCGTGGCCCTGATCATCGAGGGGGCCAGCAGACCCGGCCCCCTGCACCTTAGATTTTCAGACCGCCTTCGCGGGCTGCATCTGCCACGGCCTTGATCCGGCCATGAAAGAGGAAGCCGCCACGGTCGAACTGTGCCTCGGTGATGCCGGCCTTCTTGGCGCGTTCGGCGATCATGCTGCCGATTTTCGCGGCCGCTACGAGGTTGTTCTTGCCCTTGAGGCCAATGTCTTTTTCCAGTGTCGAGGCCGAGGCCAGAGTGACACCGTTGACATCGTCGATGATCTGCACGCTGAGGTTCTTGCTCGAGCGATGCACGCTGAGGCGCGGACGCCCTGCGTTGACCTTGCGAAGTTTGCTCCGAACGCGCAGGCGGCGTTTGAGGAACAGTTTTCTTTTGCTGTTTGCCATCTGTCGCGTTCCTTACTTCTTCTTGCCTTCCTTCTGGAAGATGTACTCGCCCTTGTAACGGATCCCTTTGCCTTTGTAGGGCTCGGGGCGGCGCCAATCGCGGATGTTTGCCGCGACTTGACCGACGAGTTGCTTGTCATAGCCTTCGACCACCAGTTCGGTGGGCTTGGGCGCGGTGACAGTCACACCTTCCGGAACCTCGAAATCCACATCGTGGCTGAGGCCGAGGTTAAGCTTCACGATGTTGCCCTGAACCTGAGCGCGGTAGCCCACGCCCTGAATTTCGAGCTCTTTCTTGAAGGTTTCTTTCGAGCCGTGAACCAGGTTCGCGATGATCGTGCGGGTCATCCCCCACTGCTGGCGCGCGCGCTTGGACTTGCCGCGCGGCTCAACCGACACCTGACCATCGTCGATGGTGATGGTGACGTCATCGGTCGCGGTGAAGGTCTTGGTGGCCTGTGGCCCCTTCACTTCGATGGTCTGGCCGCTGAGCGAGGCGGTAACGCCATCGGGCAGGGCCACGGGTTGTTTACCGATACGAGACATGGTTAGGCCTCCCTAGAATACGGTGCAAAGCACTTCGCCGCCGACGTTGGCAGCGCGTGCGGATGCGTCCGACATCACACCCTTGGGGGTGGAGACAATCGACACGCCCAGGCCCTGACGGACCGACGGGATGTCATTGACGCTCGCATAGACGCGACGACCGGGTGTCGAAACCCGTTTCATTTCGCGAATGGCGGGGGCGCCTTCGAAGTATTTCAGGCTGATTTCCAGGGCCGGGTGACCGTTTTCGCCAGTCACTTTTTCATAGCCGCGGATGTAACCTTCGTCCGCCAGCACGTCCAGAACCCATGCGCGCAGCTTGGAGCCGGGGCACATGACGGTGGACTTGCCACGCATGGCTGCGTTGCGGATCCGGGTGAGCATATCGCCGATAGGATCGTTCATTTAATCGTCCTCCTTACCAGCTCGATTTCACCATGCCGGGAGCTTGGCCATTCGAGCCAAGTTCGCGCAGGGCGATCCGCGACACTTTGAGTTTGCGATAGTAAGCATGCGGACGGCCCGTCAGCTGGCAGCGGTTGTGCAACCGGGTCGCCGAGCTGTTGCGCGGCAGTTCCGCCAGCTTCAGGGAGGCGCGGAAACGCTCTTCCATCGGCTTGCTTTCGTCGTTGATGATCTCTTTGAGAGCGGCCCGCTTGGCGGCGTATTTCGCAACCAGGCGCTGACGCTTCTTCTCGCGTTCGATCATTGCTTTCTTAGCCATATCAAATTCCTCCCGCGATCAGCTGTTGAAGGGCATGTTGAAGTGCTTCAACAGCGCCTTGGATTCAGCGTCGGTTTGCGCCGTGGTGGCGATAATGATGTCCATGCCCCAGACCTCGTCGACCTTGTCGAAGTTGATCTCGGGGAACACGATGTGTTCCTTGATGCCCACAGCATAGTTGCCGTTGCCATCGAAGGATTTGCCCGAAACACCACGGAAGTCGCGGATGCGGGGCATTGCAATCGTGATCAGACGATCGAGGAATTCGTACATGCGGTCACCGCGCAGGGTCACCTTGGCACCAAGCGGCATGTCTTCACGAACGCGGAAACCGGCGATCGAGTTCTTTGCCTTGGTCACGACGGCCTGTTGGCCGGCGATCAGGGTCAGGTCTTCCTGAGCCGATTTGGCTTTCTTGGAGTCTTTGACCGCCTCGGCCCCGCAGCCGATGTTCAGGACGATCTTGTCCAGGCGCGGGATCTGCATGTCGTTGGTATAGCCGAACTCTTCTTTCAGAGCCGCCTTGATCGTGTCGCGGAACTGCTGACGCAGACGCGGGGTGTAATTTGCAGTATCAAGCATCAATCACGTCCCCCGTGGTCTTGGCAAAACGCACTTTCTTGTCGCCTTCGGTCTTGAAGCCAACGCGGGTGGGTTTGCCGTTTTTGTCAACGAATGCCAGGTTGCTGAGATCAATCGGCAGGGCCTTGGGCAGGCGTCCGCCTTGGCTGTTCTGGCTTTGGCGGGTGTGGCGGATGGCCATGTTGATGCCTTCGACCACGGCTTTGCCGGCCTTGGGGTCAACGGAGGCAATGGTGCCTTCCTTGCCCTTGTCCTTACCAGCGAGCACGACGACCTTGTCGCCTTTTTTCAATTTAGCAGCCATCTTACAGCACCTCCGGGGCGAGCGAGATGATTTTCATGAAGTTCTTGCCGCGCAACTCGCGAACCACCGGCCCGAAGATACGGGTGCCGACCGGCTCGTTGTTGTTGTTGAGGATCACGGCGGCGTTGCGATCAAAACGGATCGCGGTGCCGTCTTCACGACGAACTTCTTTGGCGGTGCGCACGACAACGGCCTTGCGGACGTCCCCTTTTTTCACGCGGCCGCGCGGGATGGCTTCTTTTACCGAGACGACAATGATGTCGCCGACGGAAGCGTATTTACGCTTGGAGCCACCCAGGACCTTGATGCACTGAACCCGGCGAGCGCCGGAGTTGTCAGCAACATCCAGATTGGTCTGCATCTGGATCATTTGGTTTCTCCCGACCTTTGGGGCCGCCTTGCAGTCAGGCCATGGACCCCAGGGTTTCGATTAAACTGTTTGTTGACGGAGGCTTACGCCTCCAGCACTTCCCAGCGTTTGGTCTTCGATTTCGGAGCGCATTCGATGATGCGCACGCGATCACCCACTTTGTAGGCGTTCTTCTCATCGTGAGCCCGGTATTTCTTGGACTTACGGATGGTTTTCTTCAGAACCGGGTGCGTGAAGCGGCGTTCGACCGAAACGGTAACGGTTTGGGCGTTGGCGTCGCTGGTCACGGTGCCTTGAAGGATACGTTTGGGCATAACTCAAGGCCTCCCTTATTCTGCATCAGCCGCGGAGGCGGCTTTTTCGTTGAGGATGGTCATCACGCGGGCCGCGTCGCGGCGCACGGTTTTCATCCGGGCGGAGTTTTCCAGCTGCCCCGTGGCAGCCTGAAAGCGCAGGTTGAACTGCTCTTTCTTGAGCTCGGTCAGCTGCTCGCGCAACTGATCGGGCGTCTTGTCTCTCAGTTCTTGGGCGTTCATCGCCTTTTCCTTTCTCAAAACACCAGTGGGCCCCTGCCGGTTGGTACAGGGTGACCTGAGACCTGGTGGATGAATTGCAACACAACACGAATCCCCCGCAGCGCGGGGGACCCGTGGATTGGCGCTCTATAAGCGAGGTGGGGACTTAGGGCAAGGGGGTCTTTACCGCAAACGCCGCCTTACCCTGCAAACTGTCTTTATTCGCCTTCAGCCTCGCCTGCCGAGACGTACTTGGAGGAATACCGCTCTTCGCCCAAGCGATCCAGCAGGCTTAGCTGTAGTTCAAGCCATTCGCGGTGCCCGACTTCTTCGATGGCGATCCCCTCGAACAGGGCCTTCGATGCCAGATCATCCGCCTCATAGGCCGCCTTGGCCGCGCGGGTGTAAAACGTGATCGCCTCTTTTTCGTCCTTCAGGTCGCTTTCGAACATGTCGCGAAGGGATTTGGAGACTTTGGGCGTGGCGGCAAAGGCCATCTCCGGCTCCCCGCCAAGGGCAAAGATCCGTTCAAGGAAGCGGTCCGCGTGGCCGTTCTCTTCTTCAAATTCTCCGCGCATTTGGCCAGCCAGCTTATCAAGCCCCCAGTCATCCAGAAGGTGACCGTGCAATTGATACTGGTGCGCGGCGGTCAATTCCATCTGCAGCGCGGTATTGAGGTTTTTCAAAGTGGTTTCGTTCGACATTGAAATAGCTCCTTTGGTTAACTCACCAAGGAGCTATGCAGAGTGGCGCGGATTTGAACCCCAAACACATTAATTTTGTCATATGTGTTAAGCTGGATGCCGGAGCGACTGGATCACTCCCATTTGTAGTTGAAGCTTACCGAAATCCGGTCGTCCTCGGACATGTTCATCGGCACTTCGTGGCGCAGCCAGCTTTCCCAGAGCAACACATCGCCGACGGATGGCTTTTCATAGGTGAAGGTCTGCAACTCGCGCCGGGCGCCTTTCTTGCGCGCCGGGGCGGCCATCATCCGCGCCGAGCGCGGGTCTTCGAGTTTCAACGCGCTGGCCCCGTCGGGCATGGACACATAAGTGGTGCCCGAAATCACCGAATGCGGGTGCAGGTGCGAGGAATGGGTGCCGCCTTCGGGCAGGATGTTGATCCAGATGTCTTCGAGTTTCAATTCGCGCCCATCAAGATCGAACTCCAGATCCTCGGCGAAGGCCGCGACGTGTTTGTCCAGCGCCTCCACCAGATCGGCAAAGATCGGAAAGCGCCACGGTAAATCGGTGAGCGAAGCATAGGATGTATAGCCGGGGTAGCCTTCGGTTTCGCACCATTCCTGGCCTGCCTCGTCATCTTCGGCGATGGAATAGCAGGAGGCCTCAAGCTCGGCACCGTCGATGGTAGGGCCATGCTCAGAGAGGGGAGCGCGGTAAAGACGGGTGACGAAAAGGGAATCTATCTGTGCCATGGCGGCGTGATACCGCGCGTGGGGCCAAAGGCAAGGGAATCTTTAGGTCTTTGCGCCATACCCCACAGAGAAGCACCAGAAAGGGGCATGGGCGATGCGGTTGATTTGGGCAAGTTTGGTTTGGATTTTGATAGCGAATGCGGGCATGACCGAGCCTGCCGCCAATGGCCTTTTAGCGGCGCGACAGCCGCTATTTGAGGTGCGCGATGGGGCCGCAGGCCAAGTACAGTTGGCCAGCCTTTTCGTCGGTGAGGCCGAAGGTGGCTTATTCGCCACCCTGCCCGGTCGTCTGGATGCACCACTAAGTAGCGGCGGTGGCAAGGCCGGGCGGTTGCATGACCTGATTGCCCAAGCCGAAGCGGGGCCGATGGGCTATGACGCCGTGCAACACGGCGCGCGGGTGAAACCGCCCAAGCGCCCGACGCGCATGACCTTGGGCGAGATTTACGAGTGGATCAGGGTGACACCGGGGCAACCCCATGCCATCGGGCGCTATCAATTCATCCCGGCCACCCTGCGGCATTCGGCCAAGCGATTGAGGTTGCCGCCCGAAACCCGGTTCAGCCCGGAGGTGCAGGACCAGTTGGCCAATCTTCTGCTGGGCGATGCGGGGTTTTTGAAGGTGCAGAAAAGTGAGATTTCGGTTGAGGCCTTCATGCTGAACCTCGCGAAGATCTGGGCCGGCCTGCCCCTGCCCTCGGGGCGGAGCTATTATCAGGGGTATGCGGGGAACAAGGCAACGATGGACTATGCGGTGTTCGCACGGGAGGTGCGAGCGATTTTGGGCGGGTGAAGGGGGGTCTTGGTAGGAGCGTCGGCCACTTTGAGGCGTCCGCGTAGCGGGACGAAGAAGACACTTGAATATAAGAAGGGCCGCGCCCGACCCTGGGAGGGCTTTGCAACATTTATTCGGTAGGTGACCCTGCCGCACTCAAATCATTGCTTCGGCGCATAACGGCACCCATTCGCCCTCCCGGGGGGAGGGTCGGGCGCGGCCCGAGACAAGCCCGGGCGAAACGCTGAATGAATGTAGAGTATGGGCTTAAAGCAGACTGTGGCATTGGCCACAACCACGCCAACAAACAAAACCCCCGCCAGTTTCCTGACGGGGGTTTTTATCTTCGACCGGGTGCGGCCCGCAGATTTCCTTCAGAAATCCGCTATACCGCACGCGTCATTCGCAAGCGAATGACGTTACCAATCTTCCCGAACAACGACGCGGGTCTTGACCGGCAGTTTCATCGCCGCAAGGCGCAGGGCCTCCATCGCGACGCTGTCGGAAACGCCGTCGATCTCGAACATCACGCGACCGGGCTTCACTTTGCAAACCCAACGGTCGACCGAGCCTTTACCTTTACCCATCCGAACCTCGATCGGTTTGGCGGTCACGGGGACATCCGGGAAAATCCGGATCCAGACGCGGCCTTGACGTTTCATGTGACGCGTCATGGCACGACGGGCGGCTTCGATCTGACGGGCGGTCACGCGCTCGGGCTCGGTGGCCTTGAGGCCGTAGGACCCGAAGTTCAGGTCCGATCCACCTTTGGCGAGGCCCTTGATGCGGCCCTTATGCTGCTTGCGGAACTTTGTACGCTTTGGTTGAAGCATTGTTCAGTCCTCCTTAGCGACGGCCGCCGGCGCCACGGGGCGCGGGACCATCTTGGAGCTCCTGGGCTTTGCGATCACGGGCCGACGGGTCGTGCTCCATGATCTCGCCTTTGAAGATCCACACCTTGATGCCGATGATACCGTAAGGCGTTTGCGCCTCGACATTGGCATAGTCGATATCGGCGCGCAGCGTGTGCAGGGGCACACTGCCCTCATGGTAGTACTCGGTCCGCGCGATCTCGGCGCCGCCAAGACGGCCGGCGACGTTCACACGGATACCCAAGGCCCCCATACGCATCGCGTTCTGAACGGCACGCTTCATCGCACGGCGGAACGATACACGGCGTTCCAACTGTTGCGCAATGCTGTCACCGACAAGGGCTGCGTCCAGTTCGGGCTTGCGAACTTCGACGATGTTGAGGTGCAATTCGCTGTCGGTCATTTTCGCCAGCTTCTTGCGCAGGGTTTCGATATCGGCGCCTTTTTTGCCGATAATCACACCGGGACGCGCGGTGTGGATCGTGACGCGGCACTTCTTGTGCGGACGTTCGATGATCACACGGCTAACGCCGGCCTGCTTGCACTCTTTGTGGATGAATTCCCGGATCGCGACATCTTCGAGCAGAAGATCACCGTAATCTTTTGTGTCGGCGTACCAGCGGCTGTCCCAGGTGCGGTTCACCTGCAGGCGCATGCCAATCGGATTGACTTTGTTACCCATTAGGCTTGCTCCTCAATTTGACGCACCTTGATGGTCAGTTCCGAGAACGGCTTGCGCAACGCGCCGAACCGGCCACGGGCACGCGGACGACCGCGCTTCATGACAAGGTTCTTGCCGACATAGGCCTCGGCGACGATCAGTTCGTCGACATCCAGGTTGTGGTTGTTCTCGGCGTTGGCGACAGCCGACTGGAGGCACTTGCGCACATCCTCGGCGATCCGCTTTTGGCTGAAGGTCAGGTCATTCAATGCCTTGTCGACCTTCTTGCCACGGATCATCGCCGCCACAAGGTTGAGTTTCTGCGGGCTGGTGCGCAGCATGCGCAGCTTGGCCATCGCTTCGTTTTCCGCCACGCGGCGGGGATTTTTATCCTTACCCATGGCTTACTTCCTTTTGGCTTTTTTGTCGGCCGCGTGCCCATAGTAGGTACGCGTCGGCGAATATTCACCGAATTTCTGACCGATCATGTCTTCGCTTACGTTGACGGGAACATGCTTGTGCCCGTTGTAGACGCCAAACGTCAGGCCCACGAATTGGGGCAGGATCGTCGAGCGACGCGACCAGATCTTGATGACTTCCTTACGCCCGCTTTCGCGTGTTGCCTCGGCCTTTTTCAGGACGTAGGCATCAACGAAGGGGCCTTTCCATACAGAGCGGCTCATGTGTTAACGGCCCTTCTTCTTGGCGTGACGCGAGCGGATGATAAGCTTCTGCGACGCCTTGTTCTTGTTGCGGGTGCGGGCACCCTTGGTCGGCTTACCCCAGGGCGTGACCGGGTGACGACCACCCGAAGTCCGGCCCTCACCACCACCATGGGGGTGGTCGATCGGGTTCATGACCACACCACGGACCGACGGGCGAATGCCCTTGTGGCGCATACGACCGGCTTTACCGTAGTTCTGGTTGCTGTTGTCGGGGTTCGACACGGCACCGACGGTGGCCTTGCATTCCTGACGGACCATGCGCAACTCGCCCGAGCTGAGGCGGATCTGGGCGTAACCACCGTCACGGCCGACGAATTGGGCGTAAGTGCCCGCGGCGCGTGCAATCTGGCCACCCTTGCCGGGCTTCAGTTCGATGTTGTGAACAATGGTCCCGATGGGCATGCCAGAGAAGGGCATGCAGTTGCCGGGCTTGATGTCGGCCTTGTTGGAGGCGAGAACCTTGTCGCCCACGGCCATACGCTGAGGCGCGAGGATATAGGCCTGTTCGCCGTCCTCGTACTTGATCAGCGCGATGAAGGCGGTCCGGTTCGGATCGTACTCGATCCGCTCGACGGTGGCCGCCACATCGAATTTGTTACGTTTGAAATCAACGATCCG
>DATFKJ010000475.1:0-2264 GCA_035268705.1 Roseovarius sp.
TGGATCGGTTCAACAAGGAAACCAAGGTCGAGGAAAACAAGGAGGCGATCCGCCTTCTGCGCGAGGCTGATATCTTTACCGAGGCGCAGTTTATCGTCGGCCTTGAGAACGAAACCAAGGAAACACTGGAAGAAACCTATCGCTACGCCCGCGATTGGAACCCGGACTTGGCAAATTGGACAATGTATACGCCTTGGCCGTTTACGCCGCTTTTCCAGGAATTGCGCGATAAGGTCGAGGTGTTCGATTTCGAGAAATACAATTTCGTCACCCCGATCATGAAGCCCGACGCCATAGACCGCGCCACGCTTCTGGACCGCGTGATGCACAATTATCGCCGGTTCTACATGATCAAGGCGCTGTTCCACTACCCTTGGCGCGGGCGCGGTTTCCGTCGCAAATACTTGCTGGGCTGCTTGCGTGCCTTCGCCAAGGCGGGTTTCGCGCGGACCTTCTATGATCTTGGCAAAGTGGGCTATTGGGGCCCGCAATCCAAGGACAAGGTGGATTTTCACTTTGACGACAGCCGCAAGATCGCTGATGCGCAAATGGCTGATTGGGAGGCCATGGCAGACCGAAAGGCCAAGGCCGCCGAGCGCAAGGCCAGCGTCCGTGCGCAGGTCAAGGCCGAAAAAGCGCGCATCGCCGCGCTTCAGGCCGAAGCGCGCGCCTGTGGTGGGGGCGATCAGAAATCAGGCTACGGAACCCCGGCGGAGTAGGGCATGAGCGATCTCAAGGGCATCGATCTCGTCGGGCCCAACGCCATCTTGCAAAGCATCGAGGCCCTGCGGGCCCTGTGCGGGCAAGATGCGGCAGAGCGCGTTTTCGAGGGCGCGGGATTGCGCGGCCTGCTTGAACATCCGCCCCAGGATATGGTGCCCGCAAGCGAAGCCGCACGCCTGCATGCCGCAATCGCGCGGGAATTTTCACCCGGGCTTGGCCTTGAAATCGCCCGTGAATCGGGGCGCAGAACGGGTGAATATATCCTCGCGCATCGCATACCGCGCTTGTCGCAGTGGGTTCTGCGGACCTTGCCTGCGCGGCTTTCGGGCCCAATGCTGCTCAAGGCAATCTGCCATCATTCCTGGACCTTTGCCGGCAACGCGGTTGTCTCCTGCCAGCCCTCAGACCCGATGGAGCTTGCGATCCACAACAACCCCCTCGCCGTGACGGGCTGCCCTTGGCACTGCGCCGTCTTCGAAACGCTTTTCCGCCGATTGGTCAGCCCGGGAACTGTCGTCGAGCATCCTGCATGCTGTGCTCAAGGTGGCCATATGTGCCGTTTTCTTTTTGATTATTCTGGCTGAGTGGTGTCGTCAGACGAATGCGAACCAGCTTCAGCAAGGGCAGGGTAGGGCGACGCCTGTTTCGCTCAACCGGGTTTCTTTTCACAATGCCCTACTCGGCTAGTGAAGACACGCTCATCCCCTTGATCGCGGTTGCTCAGGTGGAGTCAGACCAATTCGACCTGGTCTCAGCTGAGGCAGGGAAGTTGCCCTCTATGCCACGCAGAAATTGCGCCACTCGGCGAGAGTAGCGGCTCGGTTTGGTTTGAAGGTGTGGCGGCTGGAGAGGCTTTGTTCCGAATTGAAATGGTTGAAAACTGAAGACTGGACGGCGGCGAATTTTTGCAGACTTCGCATGCGCCGGAAGCGGGATATGGCGCGCTCTCGTCGTCGGAATGGTTGATGCGAATTTTCGGCGCGATCGTTCAGCCAGCGACCAGCCACCTGTCGGTCGGCATTGCCGATTTCCTTCATGGCGGCGCCATAGGAGCGGAGCTTGTCAGTCACGAAGTGCTCTGTCCGACCGTAGCATTTCATCAATTTCCTGAGAAATTTCAACGCCGTCTTGCGATCTCGCCGCTTTAAAACAAAGGCGTCCAGCACTTCGCCCTCGTGATCGACAGCGCGCCACATGTAGTGGGTCTCGCCGTTGATTTTGACGAACACCTCGTCCAGATGCCATTGCCAATGCGACCAGGCGCGCATTTTCTGTATTCGACAGCGCCGGATTTCTGAGGCGCATTCCGGGCCAAATCTGTTCCACCAATAGCGGATAGATTCATGGCCGACGTGGATCCCGCGCTCGGGGAGCAGGTTCTCGACATTTCTTAGCTACAGATGGAAATGCACGTACATCATGACCGCGAGGGGGTGATCTCAGGCTGGTCTTGAAGTACTAGAACGGGCCAAGTTTTTCCATGGGGGCAGGGTAGTGCAGCGGATAACCGATCTCAACTCAGGTTGTTCTGACACCGCCCT
>DATFKJ010000476.1:0-12882 GCA_035268705.1 Roseovarius sp.
ATTTGCGCCGTAAAAACATTCCACCCCCGTTCAATGGCCGGGCCGAACAGGCTGTCGGATGATGACACGACACCGGATGGGAAGACACTGATCAATCCACCCTCCTTGAGGTGCGCCATGGCCTTGGCACGCATTTCCACCGATTTGCGCTGTGCATCCGGTTCATGCGGGAAGGGCACGGAAATCATGTAGGACGCGGCGACCTCGTCGATACCAGTCAAAAGCGCGCGCGTCAGGATCTTGTAGTCGGTCCGACGGCGGCCAATCAAATCGGCCAGGATCATCCCGTCCACAAGACCATGCGGATGATTGGCGACGACGACAACCGGGCCGTCCTTGGGAATGTAGTCCAATTGACAGTCTGGCGTCTGTAGGTCGATACCCATGGTATCAAGCGCCGCGCGCCAAAAGGCCTGCCCCGTCGGAGCCCCGCGGTTTTCGAATTTACGGATCATACGCAGGATCGAGATCTTGCCGGTAAACCATTCGATGGTTCGGATCATCGTGGCCGTCAGCGGTGTATCGAAAGAATTGGCATAGGTCAGACTGCGACGGTCATACTTGGTAAAGTTCACCGTCTCGCCGGGGTCATCTACGGCGTGCTTGTCTGTCCCTTCAGCCAAAGTGTCGTTCCCGTCCCGTTGCGCCGCCGCGCACCTCTTTATATATCTTCGCCGAACCGGCCAGCCACCAATGCGTCGATCGCATCGGCCAATGCCTCGGCGTCTGGGCCGGAGGTTTCGACGTCAATAGTCTTTCCTTTCGACGCTGCCAACATCAAAAGGCCCATGATGCTATCGGCGTTCGTCGATTGACCATCATGTGAGACCTCGGCGGTTGCATCGAAGCCTTCTACCACCTCTACCAGTTTTGCGGCTGCACGCGCGTGCAGGCCTTTCTGGTTCACAATCTTCATTTGTCGAATGGTCTGCTCGGACATGCTGGATCAACTCTCCCCTGCCTTGTCAGCCTGAACATTGTGGCTGTCTATGTATTTCCGGCCCGCGTCAAGCGCAGCGCGCGCAGCCTCGCCAAGAGGCAGGTGGCGGCTTTTGACCAATTTTATCAACAGAGGCAAGTTTGCACCGTAAAGAATTCGCCGGTCCGTCGGACGACAAGCCTTGAGCGACAGGTTGGAGGGTGACCCCCCGAAAATATCCGTCACGATCAAGACACCCTCACCAGTATCCACGGCATCGGCCGCTTCGCAGATTTCGGCTTGTTTCGTGGCACGATCATGGTCGCCTTCGATTGAGACGGCCTTGACCCCCACCTGTGGGCCGACGACATGTTCGATCGCGCTCAGGTATTCCCGGGCCAGTCCACCATGCGCCACGATCACGATTCCGATCACCGCCGTCACTCTCCCTGGGTTTGCGTATTCATGCCTAGGTTCAGCCGTTTGGGCGTGGACTTGCCGCGCCGTTCCAACTCTCGGTGCCTAATTGACACTTGCCAGCCACTGTTCGCAAGGGCCTGCGCCAAGGTTTCTGTCATTGTTACGCTGCGGTGTTGCCCGCCGGTACATCCAAAGCCGATGGAAAGGTAGGCTTTGCCCTCGGCCTCGTAGGCAGGCAGCAAAAGCGTCACCAAATCCATCACACGGTGGTGGAACGCCTCAAAGCTTTCATCCTGCATGACATAGTCGGCCACTGCCGCATCCCGTCCGTCCATGCCGCGCAGATGCTCGTTCCAGTATGGATTCTGGAGAAACCGGCAATCAAGAACCAAGTCAAGCCCGCGCGGCAAACCGCGCTTATACGAAAAGGATTGCACCGAAACGGCCAATTGCCGCTCACCCGTCGGGGCAAACCAGCGATCCAGTTCCGCACGCAGGTCATGTGGGGACATCTCGGATGTGTCGATAAGCATATCTGCCCGTGCCTTGATGGGACCAAGCAAATCAAACTCACGCGCGATGCCAATCTCGGCGTTTTCCCCCGGCGCCAATGGGTGGCGCCTACGGGTTTCCGAAAAGCGCCGCATCAGGATGTCGGGGCTGCAATCCAGGTACAACACCTGCATGGGTGTATCCGCCATCCCACCCATTTGGTCGATGGCTTCGATCAATGCTGCCGTTGAAAAATCCCGGTTCCGGGTGTCGACGCCAAGAGCGAGTGGCTTCGTCGGGTCTGGACCGTCAAGGAGCCTCGGCAACAGCGAAAGAGGCAGATTGTCGATGGCCTCGTAACCGATGTCTTCGAGCGCATGGATCGCGGTCGTGCGTCCCGCGCCGGAAGGTCCAGTGACCAGCACTAGGCGGTTGGATTGTGATGCGGGGGTTGTCCCGGTCATCCTGTCATCCTTTCAATCGACCCGTCCATGTTGGAGATATAGCAGGATCGCCGCAGGAAAATGGGCAGCGTCCAGCTTTCGCAGAACCGGGACGCTATGGCCCAAAAGACAGGCCTGTCGCCAAGGTGGCAAACGGTCGTCTTCGGTTCGGTCCATCTCGACGATCAAGGTGAGCTTGGCACAGGACGTCGTCGGCGCAGGCAGGATACCGACTCCGCGAGCCTCGATCTTGCCTATCAGGGTGTCAGGCGCCATGAGCGAAACCCCGTCAAACGAGCGGTGAACAATCGTTCGATCATCCGCGACAAGCGACGCGCCGAGCGCAATAAGTTGCAGTGCGAGCGAGGATTTCCCACTTCCGGATGCGCCCCGGATCAACACCCCGCGGTCGCCAAGCGCAACACTGGTCGCGTGAAGGGTTTGGGGGCCGTCTGCATCCTCCTCGGATGCGTTGCTATCCCCAGACGGAAAGGTCACGGTTCACACAGGCAGCCCCACGACAAAGCGTGCGCCAAGCGGTTCCGACGAGGCATCGGCATCGTTGGGGCGAATGTTCTCTGCCCAGATCACCCCATCGTGCGCTTCGATGATCTGTTTCGAGATGGACAAACCAAGACCTGAGTTATTGCCAAAATCGTTGCTGGGCCGCTCTGAGTAGAAGCGCTTGAATATCTTGGTCAAGGCCTGTTCGGGAATGCCCGGACCGGTGTCTTCAACGACAATCAGAACCCGATTGTCGCGCTTGCGAATCCACAGCCGGATCGCATCCCCTTCTTCGCAGAAACTAATGGCGTTCGTAATGAGGTTCACGAAGACCTGCGCCAAACGCGCTTCGAGACCGGTGAAAACAATCGGGTCTTTGGGGAAATCCGAGATGAACTCGATGCCCTTCTTCTCGGCTTCTTCACCAAGGAAATTCCCGATGTTGCTGAGCATCGTGATCAGGTCGAAGGGTTCTTGCTCTTCCTTGACCAGTTCGCTGTCCAGACGAGAGGCGTTCGAAATATCACTGACCAACCGGTCCAGACGGCGCACGTCATGTTCGATCACTTGCAGCAGCTTTTCACGCTGATCTTCGCGCTTGGCAACGCGCATCGTGCCGACAGCCGAGCGCAGGCTGGCCAGCGGATTCTTGATCTCATGGGCCACGTCCGCGGCGAATTGTTCGTTGCTGTCAATCCGGTGGTACAGGGCGGCAACCATGCCACGTAATGCGCCGGAAAGCCGTCCGATTTCATCGGGCCGCGCGGTCAGGTCCGGGATGCGGATACGGCCGCCACGGCTGTTGCGGCGGTTCCGATCCCCGCCGATTTCCGCTGCCGACGCGAGATCGGCCAGTGGGTTTGCAATCGTGGAGGCCAGAATGAGGCTCAAACCGATAGAGACAAGCGTGGCAATGAGGAACATCTGCAAGACCCGCTCGCGCTCTGCGGCGGCGACGCGGTCGATCTCACCGCTGGCACTGGCCATCGCGACGACTGCGACCGCACGGTCGCCTTGCATGACGGGGCTGGCGACCGAAAAGATCGAGCTTCCATCCAGTTGACCGGTCGCGATCTGCGTTCCGGTTTCCAGTGTCGGGGCCACCAGGGCCTGTGCCTGCCCTTGCGTCGACTCCTCGCTTCGCTCACCCGACAGCGCATCGAACGGAACGGAAAGCCAATTCCACACCTTGATCAACGCATCCGTAATCGCCGTCGGTTTGTGATCAATCGGATTTTCAGGTTGCGGTCGTGTTCCAAGGGTCTGACCGGCGAGAACACCGCTAATGTCAAAAACGAATACCTCGACACCCTCTTGGATATCGAGCCCTTGAAGCGTTTCGTTCACGTTGACACCGTCACCAGTCACCAGATTGATCGGTGCGTCGGACGGAATCTGTGCTTCGAACACATCGGCAATCAGTTCAACCTCGCCCACAAGGCTGTTGGCCCTCTGCAAGGCAAGGCTGTCACGCGAGGAATTGAGGTACAGGATGCCCGCGACCAGAACGCTGAGCGCGATCAGGTTGAAGGTGATGATCTTCCGCGTCAGCGAGGATTCACGAAGCGAAAAGAAGCCCCGCCGTTCGCGACGAACACGAAGCTCATCCTCGACGACATTATCCGGTGCTACGAAGTCATCCCCAAGGACAACGTCGTCATCCTTGTGGGACGGAACATCGCGCATGCTCACCCCCTCGACCAGCGCCATTATTCTTCGTTGTACCTGTAACCGATACCATAAAGCGTTTCGATTGCCGAGAACTCGGTGTCGACCATCCGCAGTTTTTTGCGTAGGCGCTTGATATGGCTGTCGATGGTACGGTCATCAACATAAACTTGATCGTCATAAGCCACGTCCATCAGCTGATCACGGCTTTTGACGAAACCGGGGCGCTGTGCGAGCGCCTGAAGAAGAAGGAATTCAGTGACTGTCAGGGCAACATCCTGCCCCTTCCATGTCACGGCGTGCCGCAGGGGATCCATACGCAGGTCCCCCCGTTCGATCACCTTGGTTTCCTCTGTGTCGCCGACGATTTCGCCAGAGACCGCATCCTGCCGCCGCAAAAGCGCACGAATGCGTTCGACCAAAAGGCGCTGCGAGAAGGGCTTTTTCACGTAGTCATCCGCGCCCATGCGAAGGCCCAGAACCTCATCAATCTCATCATCTTTGGATGTCAGGAAAATGACCGGGATCGAGGTTTTCTGCCGAAGTCGCTGCAACAGATCCATGCCGTCCATGCGGGGCATTTTGATATCCAGAACAGCCATATCAGGCAATTTTTTGTTGAAAGCATCAAAGGCCTGCTGGCCATCGTTGTAGGTTTCAACCTCGAAGCCTTCCGCCTCGAGAGTCATGGAAACGGATGTCAGAATATTTCTGTCATCGTCCACGAGGGCGATCTTAGACATGCTATTATCCTTGTACTGCTCTTGTTGCCTGCTTTTTTCCGTCACTATGCGCCTTTTTTGCCTTTACAATCAATCCCAAAGTGCGAATCGGGCCGCCTGCGCGCCTCAATTTGGGCAAAAAAGCATTAGCAATGGCTAAATTGACTCACTTTTCAATTGAGGGGTGAACCGAGTGTTTTCGATAACAGAAGGCTGGTTGCGCTAACTTCGGATTGGTTGCGCTAACTGCGCTAAAGCGTCCTGTTCTTTTGCAGAACCCTCATGTTAAGAGGCCCGCGACGGCGGGCATGGTGCCGCCAATGGTCTAGGGCGCGAGGCGCCCGGTAAAACCCGCCGCCAGGCGGGCATCACGAAACAGGAGCGTGACAAAATGGCATTTGGACGGGTGAACCCGCAGTTCCGGCTTGAAGATCAAGGCATCAAAGGGCTGGGCGATGTCCACTACAACCTAATCGAGCCCGCTCTGATCGAAGCGGCCCTCAAGAACGGCGAAGGCGCACTTGGCAAAGGTGGCGCTTTTCTTGTGACAACGGGCAAATTCACCGGTCGCTCCCCCAAGGACAAGCATGTCGTAAAAACCGATAGCGTGGTCGATACTATCTGGTGGGAAAACAACGCCGAGATGTCCCCCGAGGGGTTCGACGCACTCTACGACGATATGACAGCCCATATGCAGGGCGGAAAATATTACGTCCAAGACCTTGTCGGTGGCGCCGATCCGGCACACTCGATCAATGTCCGCATGGTGACCGAACTGGCTTGGCACGGCCTTTTCATTCGTCACCTCCTGCGCCGCCCGGAACGTGAGGCGCTTGATAGCTTCACCGCTGATTTCACCGTCATCAACTGCCCCAGTTTCCAAGCCAACCCGGCCAAGCACGGCTGCCGCAGCGAGACCGTGATCGCTCTGAACTTTGATCGTAAGATCATCCTGATCGGTGGCACCGAATACGCGGGTGAAAACAAGAAATCTGTCTTTACCCTGCTCAACTACCTACTGCCGGAAAAAGGCATCATGCCGATGCACTGCTCGGCCAACCATGCCGATGGCAACCCGGTGGACACGGCCGTGTTCTTTGGCCTGTCCGGCACCGGGAAAACCACGCTTTCGGCTGATCCGGCCCGCACCCTCATCGGCGACGACGAGCATGGCTGGTCAGATCGCGGGACCTTCAATTTCGAAGGTGGCTGCTATGCCAAGACCATCAACCTCAACCCCGAGGCCGAGCCTGAAATTTACGCGACCACCTCGAAATTCGGAACCGTGATCGAGAACATGGTCTTCGACGAAGAAACGCTGGACCTTGATTTCGACGATGACTCGCTGACCGCGAACATGCGCTGCGCCTATCCTCTGGAATACATCTCCAATGCCTCGGAAACCGCGCTTGGAGGCCACCCCAAGAACGTTATCATGCTGACCTGTGATGCATTTGGCGTGCTGCCTCCGATTGCACGGCTGACACCGGCGCAAGCGATGTATCACTTCCTGTCGGGCTTCACCTCGAAGGTGGCCGGCACCGAACGTGGCGTAACCGAGCCCGAGCCCACTTTCTCGACCTGTTTCGGCGCCCCCTTCATGCCACGCCGCCCCGAGGCCTACGGCAACCTGCTGCGCGACAAGATCGCCAAGCACGGCGCGACCTGCTGGCTGGTGAATACCGGCTGGACCGGCGGGGCCTATGGCACCGGCTCGCGGATGCCGATCAAGGCAACCCGCGGGCTGCTGACTGCCGCCCTCGATGGATCGCTCAACGAAGTGGAATTCCGCAAGGACCCCAACTTCGGCTTTGATGTGCCGGTGGAAGCGCCGGGCGTGGCCGAGGTTCTGCTTGATCCGCGCCGCACATGGGACGACCCCGATGCCTATGACGCGCAGGCCGAAAAGCTGGTTAAGATGTTCGCCGACAACTTCGCCCAGTACGTTCCCTACATCGACGACGATGTGAAAGCTGCTGCACTCGGCTAAATCAAACAACCAAGACGTCTGAAGGCGCCCCGTCCCAAAGATGGGGCGTCTTCGTGTCAGGCCCTTGCGTTGCGCCGCAATTCGGACGGCGAGGCACCGTAGTGTTTACGCATGGCCCGTGCCAGAGCCGCTGGGTTTTCATAACCACAGCGCAGGGCGATTTCGGAAATTGGCAGCCGTCCCCCTTCCAACAACTTGCGCGCAGCGGACAAGCGTAGATGTCGATAGACAGTGCCGGGCGGTGCGCCCAATCGTGCGCGACATCGCCGGTCCAGTGTCCGTGGTTGGCAAGACAAGGCTTTGGCCAGCGATACAAGGTCTAGCGGCATTTCGACGGTCTCACGCATGAGGCTCAGCGCTTGTTGAACCAAAGGGTCGTCTTCTTCGCGCATCTCATCGGGGCGCAATGGTGGATCACCGTGCAAAAACAGCGCCTCAACATCCAGCCGGGCAGAGATGCCAAGGGTGTCCGCAATCAGATCCAGCGTCAGATCAAGTGCCGACATGGCCCCGGCGCATGTCCAAAAAGGACCATCTCGCATCACCCTTGCGCGGGCCACCTCGATATCCAGAAACCGCTCGGTGAAGGGTTCGAGCAGATCCCAATGAACCGTGGCCCGCCGGCCTTGAAGCAAGCCCGCAGACGCCAGTAGCCAAGGCCCGGCATCAAGGCCAACCACGACCTCAGCTTTGCGAGCCGCATCCCGCAACATGCGCCGGGTCGCAGCGGTGTCATGACCGTCGTGGTCGTAACTTGCCAAAACGAAAAGGAAATCCACCTTTGGCAGCTTGCTGAGCGCGGTATGCGGCAATACCTCAATCCCGCTTGACGATCGGCTGGGCAAACCATCGGGCGTTAGAATTTGCCAAATAAACCCCTCCTTTTCAGTCAAGGTGTTGGCCGCACGCAGCGGCTCAAGGCAGTTGGCCAAGCAAAGGTTCGAAAACTTGTCGAACAAAAGCAAGCCGATGCGGCTCGGCGCCTTTGGAGATTTTGACCATTCCTGCATGATAATTGTCTATTACTGCAACTTCAGACACATGGCCAGCAGGCAAACTTGCCGCAACTGAATTAGGGAGATTGCTATGCCACTTGCCATGAATCGTGAGGTTTTCATCACCTGCGCCGTCACCGGATCTGGTGGCACCCAAGACAAAAGCCCCCACGTTCCCCGCAGCCCCGAACAGATTGCCGACAGTGCCATTGCCGCGGCCAAGGCTGGGGCCGCTGTTGTGCATTGCCATGTGCGCGACCCGGAAACCGGCGCGCCGTCGCGCGACAGGGGGCTGTTTCGGGAGGTGACGGAACGCATTCGCGAAAGCGAGACGGATGTCGTCTTGAACCTGACGGCTGGCATGGGGGGTGACATCGTGTTTGGCGGGGTGGAAACACCGCTTCCGCCCGTCGAAGGCACCGACATGATCGGGGCCACAGAGCGGGTGGCCCACGTGGCCGACTGCCGCCCGGAAATCTGCACGCTGGATTGCGGCACGATGAATTTCGCCGAGGCCGATTACGTCATGACCAACACCCCCGGCATGCTTCAGGCCATGGGCAAGATGATGACCGATCTGGGCGTGAAACCCGAGATCGAGGCCTTCGATACAGGCCATTTATGGTATGCAAAACAACTGGTTAAGGATGGCATTCTTGAACCGGACGCTTTGGTGCAACTGTGCATGGGCGTGCCGTGGGGGGCGCCCGATGACCTCAATACCTTCATGGCCATGGTCAACAATATCCCCGAGGATTGGACCTTCAGCGCCTTTGCGCTTGGCCGCAACCAGATGCCCTATGTCGCGGCCAGTGTTCTGGCCGGCGGCAACGTCCGGGTGGGCCTTGAAGACAACCTGATGTTGGATCGTGGCGTGCTGGCCGAAAATTGGCAGTTGGTGGAGCGCGCCGTGGGCATCGTCGAGACCCTCGGGGCGCGGGTCATCGGGCCGGATGAGGTGCGCAAAAAGCTGCGTCTGACCAAGCAGGCCCCGGTATGAAAATCACCCCCAAAATCCACGTCGGTAAAACGTCGGTATTCTGTCGGTATCGCGTCGGTGGATCGGAGGCGCGGTGATGGAAGGGCAACGCGTGCTGATTACCGGGGGCGGATCGGGCATTGGCCTGCGATTGGCCGAGCGGTTTTCCGAGGCAGGCGCGCAGGTCGCGCTATGTGATGCAGACCCGGCGGCGATTGCCCGACTTGAGGCAGCACACCCCGACATGATCGCCGCCCATGCGGATGTGACCGACGAGGCCGAGATGGGCCGGTTTCTGGATCACGTCGAAGCGCAATGGGGTGGGGTCGATGTGGTCTGTGCCAATGCGGGCACCGGCGGCCCGGCGGGTCGAATCGAGGATTTGGACTATGACGCGTGGCAGGCCTGTATCGGGGTGAACCTGAACGGGGCTTTCCTGACCTGCCGTTGGGCGGCGCGGTTGATGCGGGCGCAGGGGGCTGGGATGATCCTTCTGACCTCTTCGACCTCGGGCTTGCATGGCGTGCCCTATCGGTCGCCTTACGTGGCCGCGAAATGGGGGCTTGTGGGCCTGACCAAAACGCTGGCGATGGAGCTTGGCCCGGCGGGCGTGCGCGTCAATGCCATTGCCCCGGGCGCCGTGGAGGGCGAGCGGATGGAACGGGTTGTGGCCATGGAGGCCAAGGCCAGCGACAGGCCGGAGGCGGAGGTGCGCGAGATATACGCCAAGGGAAGTAGCCTGCGCACATGGGTCAGCGCCGATGATCTGGCCGATATGGCGCTCTTCCTTGCCTCGCCCGCCGCCTCGAAAGTCAGCGGTCAGGTTTTGGCCGTTGATGGCCATACGGAGAGCATGGTGTGATGGGGACCGGGCCGCTCAGCAGGCGCTTGCGCGCATTTTTCGCGAAGAGCGCAGCGATGAGCGCACCCTTGGCTGCCTTGGCCTTGGCGGGCTGCATGGCACCCCCGGACCCGGCCTATCGCGACGTAACACAACCGCTGTCCATCACCACCCGCACGGCACCCGACCTTTGGCAAGGCACATGGCACCTGCGCGCGGCCAGCCCGGGCGCGGCGGGTGTCAGCGCGTTCCGTTTCGCGCCCGGCCGGATCACGCCAGACTGCGCCCCAGCCTGCGGCACAGGCTGGCAGGCGTCGCCCATCGGGGCCAATCGCTGGCGTTTGGAGGGACCCAATGGCGAGACCCGCGAGCTGTGGCTGATCTGGATTGACGACAGCGGGCGCACCGCCGCCTTCGGAGAGCCCGAGGGGCGATATGCATGGGTTCTGGACCGCGGTGCCACGGGTGGGGCCGACCGGATTCAGGCCGCGCGCGAGATTTTGGAATTCAACGGATATGACGCGGGCCGGTTGGCCCTGCGTTGAGGACATAAGGGACAAACCATGAGCAAGACAGCAGCCATTATCGGCGGGGGTGTGATCGGCGGCGGATGGGCCGCACGGTTTTTGCTGAACGGATGGGATGTACAGGTCTTTGACCCCGACCCGGAGGCCAAGCGCAAGATTGACGAGGTCTTGGGCAATGCGCGCCGGTCGCTACCCATGCTATACGATTGCGCCCTGCCCGAGGAAGGCAGCTTGCGCTTCTGTAACAGCATCGCCGAGGCCGTCACCGGGGCCGATTGGGTCCAAGAAAGCGTGAGTGAACGGCTGGAATTGAAGCACAAGGTTTTTGCCGAGATCCAAGATGCCGAGGCGGGTGTTCTGATTGGATCGTCCACCAGTGGCTTCATGCCCTCGCAACTGCAAGAGAGCGCCAAGGTGCCGGAACGGATCATGGTGACGCACCCCTTCAACCCGGTGTATCTTATGCCACTGATCGAGGTTGTCCCCTCCCCCGTCACCGATCCGCAAGCGGTCGAGGCGGCTTGTGAGACACTTACTGCGCTTGGCCTTTACCCGTTGACGGTGCGCAAGGAGATCGACGCCCATATCGCCGACCGTTTTCTTGAAGCCGTCTGGCGAGAGGCGCTTTGGCTGGTCAAGGATGGCATCGCCACCACAGAGGAGATCGACAACGCGATCCGCTATGGCTTTGGCCTTCGGTGGGGGCAGATGGGCCTGTTCGAGACCTACCGCGTGGCAGGCGGTGAGGCTGGTATGCGGCATTTCATGGCGCAATTCGGCCCGGCCCTGAAATGGCCGTGGACCAAGCTGATGGATGTACCCGAGTTCACCGACGACCTTGTGAATATGATCGCCGATCAATCCGATGCGCAATCGGGGCACCTGTCTATCCGCGATCTGGAACGCAAGCGCGATGGCAACCTTGTGGCGATGATCCGGGCGCTGCGGCAACAGGGCAATGCCGCCGGACGCTTGGTGAACGAACATCAGCAATCAGTCCGCCAATGGCCTGCCGCGGCCACGCCTCTGGTCACGCAAGACCGGGTCGTGCCTGTCGACTGGACCGACATGAACGGCCATATGAACGAAGGCCGCTATGGCCAGATTTTCAGCGATGCGGCCGAGGGGATCATGGCCATGGTCGGGGCCGATGAGGAGTATGTCGCACGCGGTATGAGCTATTTCACGGTCGAGACCACGGTGAAGTATCTGGCCGAGACCCACGCCGGCGAGTGCGTGGTGGTTGAAACCGACGTCACCGAAGGCGCGGGCAAGAAGCTGCGCTGTTTGCATACAATGAAACGGAAAAGCGATGGCGAGGTCATGGCAACCTGCGATCAGTTGATGCTGCATGTGAGTTTGGAGACCCGCCGCACCTGTGAGCCGCCCGAGGATGTGGCGGAGCGGGTGGCAAAACTGGCTGCTTTGAGTGAGGAGGCGTGAGATGCATTTTGGGCTGACCGACGAACAGGAAATGATCGTCTCGACCGTGCGCAGCTTCGTCGAGAAAGAGATTTACCCGCATGAGGCCGAGGTGGAGCGCAGCGGCGAAGTGCCCGCGGAACTGGCAGACGCGATCAGGCAGAAGACGATTGAGCTTGGGTTTTATGCCTGCAATTTCCCCGAAGAGGTGGGCGGCGCGGGTCTGAGCCATCTGGAGTTTGCGCTTGTCGAGCGTGAGTTGGGGCGTGGGTCCATGGCGCTCACGCATTTCTTCGGGCGGCCCCAGAATATCCTGATGGCCTGTGAGGGTGAGCAACGAGAACGGTACCTTTTGCCTGCGGTGCGGGGGGAGCGGATGGACGCGCTTGCCATGACCGAACCCGATGCAGGATCGGACGTGCGGGGGATGAAATGCACCGCCCGGCGCGACGGCGGCGATTGGGTGCTGAATGGCACCAAGCATTTCATCTCGGGCGCGGATCACGCCGATTTCGTGATTGTTTTCGTGGCCACAGGCGAGGATGATACGCCGAAGGGGCCAAAAAAGCGGATCACCACCTTCCTCGTGGATCGTGGCACACCGGGGTTTACCATTCGCGATGGCTATAACTCGGTCAGTCACCGGGGCTACAAGAACATGGTGCTGGAATTCGACGACTGCCGCCTGCCGGATGCGCAGGTTCTGGGCGAGGTGGATGGCGGTTTCGCGGTGATGAACGAATGGCTTTACGCCACGCGGATCACGGTGGCCACGATGAGCCTGGGGCGGGCGCGGCGTTGCTTTGACCTGGCCCTCGCACATGCGGCCGAGCGCAAGCAATTCGGTCAGCCGATTGGGAAGTTCCAGGGTGTGGGCTTCCAGATCGCCGATATGGTGACCGAGATCGACGCTGCCGACTGGCTGACGCTGGCCGCTGCCTGGCGTCTGGATCAAGGTCT
>DATFKJ010000477.1:0-5200 GCA_035268705.1 Roseovarius sp.
GAACATGGCACCGCGATTTTGGCGGCCAATGCCGATGCGCTTCCGAATGAAAGTCATCTGAGCGTCGGTCAGACACTCGTTATTCCGAAACACCAATAGCGACATCAGTCACATGGCAGGAGTGATTGAGGGGCCGGTACAACGGCCCCCTTTCATTTGCGCAAGCGGCCTAAAACACCTGTCCTGGGCTTGACCCGGAACCTCACGCAACACACCCCGGCCCGGTGGTCGGAACGGCAAAAAGCCCGGATCACATGATCCGGGCTTTCTCAATTCCAGTAAACCCGCCGAACCTTAGTGCAGCTTGGCGTCCACTTGGCTGATCGCGTCGTCAATCAGCTTGTTGCCTTCGGTCGCGGTCATTTGCTTGGCCACAACGTCCTTTGCGGCACCCACGGCGATCGCAACCGCCTTGTCGCTCACTTCCTTGACGGCATTGGCCTCGGCCGAAGCGATCTGATCTTCCGCGGCCTGAATGCGTCGGGCGATGGATTTCTTCAGATCTTCCTTGGCCTGCTCAGCGGCTTCTGCGGCCTCATCCTTGGCATGGGCCACGATGCGGTCGGCCTGCTCCTGCACTTCCTTCTGCTTGCGCTCATAGCTGGCCAGCAGGGTCTGTGCTTCTTCACGCAGGGCGCGGGCTTCGTCCAACTCGGATTTGATGCCCTCGGCGCGCTCGTCCAGCTTTTGGCCGAGAAGGCCAGGCACCTTGAAGTAGAAGATAACGCCGATAAAGACCAAGAACCCCAACAGAACCACAAAGTCGGTGTTGCCCAGCGAAAAGAACGGGCCTTTGGCGGCCATTGCGGGGCTGGCCATGGTCATGGCGGCGATGAATGCGATGTATCGTGCCATATCGGTTACCCCTTCATCCGTGCGTTGATCGCCGCGGTGATGGATTTCGCGTCGGCCTTGCCGCCCATGACAGTGACCAATTCCTTGGCGGTGTCCTTAGCAACATCCTTGACGCTTTCCATGGCATTGGCGCGAATTTCGGCGATTTTCTTTTCGCCTTCCGCCGCCTTGGCCGCGATTTCTGCATCGGCTTTCGCCGTTGCGTCATCCAGTTCGGCTTTGATCTCGGCCTTGGTCTGGTTGACGATGTCCTGCGCATGCGCGCGGGCGTCGGCCAGAGCCTTGTTATAGGCTTCCTCGGCCTCGACAGCTTTCGCCTTGAGGTCTTCGGCAGCGGCCAGATCGTTGGTGATGGTTCCCTGACGCTCGGCCAGCACGGCAGCAATCCGCGGCAGCGCGATGCGCGACAGGAAGAAGAAGATCACGACGAGCGTGACAATGAGCCAGAAAATCTGGTTGGGCCACCAGTCAAAGCAAAGCTGCGGCATACCGACGGCAGAGCCGTCAACGACACATTTGCTTGCGGTGCCCGCTGTTGTTTCGGTCGCCATCGCGTCCTCCGTCGGAACTGTGTCTCACTATCGGACGGCCCGTTGATCAGGCCGCCCGCGCGTAAGGATAAGGTTCCGTGGGCTTAGACGGCGAACATCAGCAGCAGAGCAACGAGGAACGAGAAGATCCCCAGGGCTTCTGCGAAGGCGATGCCGATGAACAGGGTGGCGGTTTGACCGGCAGCCGCCGACGGGTTGCGCAGGGCACCCGACAGGAAGTTGCCTGCCACGGTGCCCACACCGATGGCCGCAGCGCCAGAACCGATTGCAGCCAGACCAGCGCCGATATGTGCGAGTTCGCCTTCCATGATGTATCTCCTTACGATTGGAAGTTAGTAATTCAGGGTTTCTGTAGGGTGCGCATTCACTGCGCACCGCAGTTAGTGCGACTTAGTGCGACGGATGCAGCGCATCCTTCAGGTACACACAGGTCAGAATGGTAAAGACATAGGCCTGGATGAAGGACACCAGCACCTCAAGGCCGTACATCGCGGTGATCGCCAGAACCGACACCGGGCTGACCACGGCAATCGCGGCGAAGCCCGCGAACACCTTGATCACCGCGTGACCGGCCATCAGGTTGCCCGCCAGACGAATGGAGTGGCTGACAGGGCGCACGAAGTAGGAAATGATTTCGATTACGGCCAGGATCGGGCGAAGCGCAAGCGGCGCGCTCGACACCCAGAACAGCCCTAGGAACCCGGCGCCGTTCTTCACGAAGCCCACGACCGTCACGGTCAAGAAGACCAGCAGCGCCAGAAGCACCGTTACCGCGAAATGCGAGGTGGTGGTGAAGGACATCGGGATAAGACCAAGGAAGTTGGCGAACACGATGAACATGAACAGGGTCATGATGTAGGGGAAAAAGCCCACGGCATCCTTGCCGGCCACGTCTTCCACCATCTTGTAGATAAAGCCATAGGCGAGTTCACCCACCGACTGCATCCGCCCGGGGATGGTCGAGCGCTTCGAGGTGCCCAGAACCATCAGCAGGACAACCGCAACCACGGTCAGGGCCATCCAAAGCGTCACGTTGGTGATCGTGAACAGGCCCACCGGGCCGTCCCCGAACAAAGGCTTCACGATGAACTGATCCATTGGGTGGAATACCAGACCGCCTTCTTCGCCCTGCGCTTCAGTCGCCATCTTTCGTCCTCTCCTCGTCGCCCGTATCGGGCGCTGTGTCGTCGTCGGCCTTTTCGGCCATGTTTGCCTTCTGCATCTCGGCGGCGCTGCGCATCATCGTCAACACACCGGCCGCGAAGCCCAGAAATGTAAACAGCACCAGGAAAATCGGGATCGTCCCGAACAGGCTATCCAGCCCGTACCCAATGCCAAACCCGATCATGAGACCGGTCACAAGTTCGATCACCATCCGCCACGCTTGTTGCGCTTGGCTATAGTGCTCCTCTTGGTGGGCTTTCGGCTGCTCCTTGTGCTTGAGCTTCGCGATCCTGTCCTCAAGCTCCTCTAGGCGCTTGCCTTGGTCCGGATCGGTCACCTTATGCCCCTCCAAAACGGTTGGCCATGTGCTATGCCGCGCAGCCCCCTGAGTCAAGCGCGCGAACCGCGTTGCCGAAGACCTGCCAACCCTCTGAATACACTATGAATTTCCCGACCCGCAGACTCCGCTGATATTCTGCCGCAGGCGCCCAATCCGCTATTCTTGCCCCAGACCCATATTCAACCAAACGGTTGAGAATAGAAAAAGGGCCGCCCGGGATTGCCAAGCGACCCTATTCAAAATCACTCTCTGACCACCCCTAGCGCACCACGAAAACCGAGCACTTGGCATGTTGCGCGATATACCCGCCATGAGAGGAGAAGACATGCTCCAGAACCCCCGGCTCGTGGCTGGCCACAATAACCAGATCGGCACCGGTGCGTTCGATCTCGCGCATCAAGGCGCCTGTGGTCTCGATCTCCGGGTCATGGCTGATGACCGGATCGCCTTCTACCGGCACGCCGAATTTATCGGCCAAGTCCTTGGCAAATGCCTTCACGGTCTCACCGAACTCCTCCGGCGTATGGCCCAGCTTCCCCGGAAGCGCGCCACCGACGCTGACCACCTCGATACTGGCTCCATGCCGCTTGGCCATGTCGCCGGCCACCTCAAGCGCCTTACCCAAACTCTCTTTATGGACCAAATCCACCGGCACCATGATCTTGCTGAACATAAACTATCCTTTCGCGTTTCCGATTTGCATCGCGCATTCAACCTAGAAAGGCGCGCATGCCACTGCCTTGCGGCAGATCAAATACCCCAAAAGCAGTTGACGCCGCCGCAAACGCGCGGCTTAACAAGGCCCATGGCCGATGACCTTGATACTGTCTTCCACGCGCTCGCCGATCCCACCCGGCGGGCCATTCTGGCCATGCTACTTGAGGACGACATGGCCGTTACCGATGTCGCCACCCCGTTTGACAAAAGCCTTGCCGCGATTTCCAAGCACCTTGGCATCCTGACGCGCGCAGGCCTCATAAGCCAAGAACAGCGCGGCCGCGTGAAATGGTGCAAACTTGAACCCGACGCCCTGCGCGATGCCAGCATCTGGATGCAGGGCTTTGGCCAATTCGAGGCCGTGAACCTCGACGCGTTTGAACGCTTCCTTGCCAAGGAACTGCCCGAGGATGGTTGACCCCAAAGGCCCCCTGCCCGAGGCACAGGTCGAAACCCTGAAAGGGGCCACGGTCGTGTCCATGACCGAAGGCCCCGAACAGGCCTGCGGCGTGCTGCGTGCCGACGGCTCTTTTTGTGACACCTCTGCTACCCGGCTTTCGGCGGGCCGGATGACCGGGATACCGCAAGCGCCCGAAACAGCCACCCCGCTACACGGGTGCCATCTCTTTGCCGGGCTGGGGCGGCACCATTTCGGCCATTTCCTCGTGGAAACCATCACAAGGCTCTGGGCCTTGGATCATCAGGCGAAACCCTGCGACGGTATCGTCGTGATCCCCAAGCACGGTATTGATTTCGGTGCTGTCATGCGCCGCCGTTTGGGGCAATTCTTCGATCTGTTGTCCGGTGGCCTGCCCGTGCATATCGCCGCAACCCCGATCAAGGTCGAAACCCTCTACGTGCCGACCCAAGGCTTCGGGCACATGAACTGGCTCACCGCCACGCCCGAATTCCGGCAGCACATCCGCCACCGCCTTACATCGCAGATCACCCCCGACGGCCCCGAGAAACTCTATATTTCGCGCACCGCGCTCAAAGATGCGGCGCAGGCCATGGACAAGGAAGATCTGGTCGAACAGACCATGGCTAAAGCGGGCTACACCATCTTCCACCCCCAGAAACATTCCTTGGCCGACCAATGCGCGCGCTACATGGCCGCAAAACAGATCGTTGGCCCCGATGGATCGGCCTTCCACCTCGCGCCTTTTGTGTTGCAAAAAGGCACCCGCGTGGGCCTCATACAACGCCGCCACCGGCAAGATGTATTCGACGCTCTCGTGGCGCAAATCCGCGCCTTCTGCGACTCTGAGCTTGTCACGCTCAACCCCCTGCTGCCACCCGGCAAAGGGCGCGATCCGAACAATCCACAAGTATTTTTCCGCCAGTTGAAACGTGATCTGAAAAGCTCAGGCTTCCTGTGATCCATGCTCATCCTTGAGCAACAGCGCCAAGGCCACAAGGACCACCCCAACCCCCGGCAATAGCTTCAATGGCGGGAGGCCTTCGCCCAGCGCCGCCATCCAGACAATCACCCAAACCGGCGTGAGGTAAATATAGGCCATGACCTTCGCACTCGGCAGGCGAAGCGAGGCATATTGCAACAGCACGAAGGTCG